>JAGHAJ010000178.1 GCA_021161545.1 Synergistota bacterium
ATAGGTAAGTACAGCAATGTCCAAGACCTTACAGTAATACATGTGGATACTGACATTCCCACGATTGTTGGTGATTATGTTACCATAGGTCATTCTGCTGTAATACATGGTTGTAAGATAGGAAATTACACACTTGTAGGTATGGGGGCAGTTGTGCTTACCAGTGCAGAAATAGGAGAGGGGAGCGTAATTGGAGCAGGTGCAGTGATTAAGGAAAACGAAAAGATACCTCCCCGAAGTCTTGTTGTTGGTGTTCCCGGAAAGGTTGTTAAAACACTTTCGGATGAGAGTATGGAGAAGCTGAAAGAGCATGCTATTCGCTATTACGAGCTTTCAGCTACTTTTTTGTAGAAGAATGGGTATACCATCTTGAGCCCAAACTGACGTGCATTGAATATCTGTTCCGTGCTACCGGTCATGAGGTATCCGTTTAGTCTTAGAGAGTGTGAGAATCTTTTGTAGAGTGCATCTTTTGTCTCCTTAGAAAAATATATTACTACGTTTCTGCAGAGAATCAGGTCAAAATCCTTTTCAAACGGGTCTTCTAAGAGGTTATGCCTCTTGAAGGTAATTCTCTTCTTTAACACATCTTTTACTCTGTATCTGCCGTCTCTTTCCCTCTGGAAATATTTTTCTATTACCTCTGGGGAGAGGTTTACAAGTTGTTTTTCCTCGTATAGGCCTTCCCTTGCCTTCGCAAGGGCGTCCTTGTCAATATCGGTTGCAAGTATAAGTGTCTTGGGACTTAGTTTCATCTCTTCTACAATTATTGCAAGTGTATATGGTTCTTCACCTGTAGCGCAGCCAGCACTCCATATCCTTAAGGCACTTCTTTCCTGGAGGAGTTCTGGGATTATGTTTTCCTGAAGTATCTTGAACCTCTCAGGGTTTCTGAGAAACTCAGAAACATTAATAGTGAGGTAGTTTAGGAACTGTTCCCATCGTTTTTTGTCTGTTTTGAGCATGTGCAGGTATTCAGTGTAGCTGCTGACCTTTATCTTTTCCATGAGATTCTTTATCCTTCTGTGGATCTGATACTTATAGCTGTTCAGGTCTATGCCTGACATCTCTTTGATTGCCTTTTTGAACTTTTCATACTCTGGTGTTGAAGGAAATTCCTTTTCTGCCAATGTTGTTCCCCCCTTTGAACACCTAACGATTATACCAAAAAGTATTGTCTAAGTCTATATTTATGGTATACTTTATTATAATTGGGAGGTGTGGTAAGTATGTTAAGGATGGCATCTGTGCAATTTGACCCTAAGGGTTATGATATATGGAAAAACTGGGAAAGGGTAAAGGGTTTTCTGCTCTCCTTAAAGGGCAAGGAGGTGGACTTTGTAGTTCTGCCCGAGCTTTGGTGGTCGGAAGGTAGATTTAGAGAAGTTATAGGGGATGCCGTTTTGAGGGTGGATGATGTGCTGAGGGATGCGAGTCTGGTCTCCAAGGAGATAGGAGCCAATGTGGTTCTTGGAACATTGCCTGAAACTGCTGGTGATAAATTTTACAACACCAGCTTTGTTATGGATAGGAATGGAGACAGGATTGGTTTCTATAGAAAGATACATGTCTTTAAGTATCTTGGGGAAGATAAGTATTTTAAGGGAGGGGATAGTGTAGCTCTCTTTGATATAGATGGTGTTGAGGTTGGGCTTGAGATATGCTATGACATCAGATTTTTTGAGCTGGCGAGGACTTTGGCTTTGAAAGGGGCAAAGGTCTTGCTTGTGCCTGCAGCATGGCCCGTAGATAGATTAACTCACTGGAGGGTGCTTAATGTAGCGACTGCTATATTGGCGCAGGTATTTGTTGTTTCGGCAAATCGGGTTGGTGATGCTGGTGTGCTTAAATATCCCGGGCATTCCATGATAACTGACCCTTGGGGTGAGATTCTTGCAGAGGGTGGAGATGAGCCCAGTATCGTGGTTGCGGAGATAGATATCGGGAAGGTTGCAGAAGTGAGGTCCAAAATAACAGTTTATCAGGATATGAGACCTGAGCTTTATAGAATGTAGTGTGTGGAGGTGAGAAGAATGGTGGGCAAAGAGGTGTTGTTCTGTTCGGAGTGTGGCACCATTATATCTCAGGTGGATAAGGAATATACAGAGACCCACTATGGTAAGGCGTTGTGCTGGAATTGTCTTCGGAGGCATATTATAGCTGATAGCCTTGCAGACATGCTGAAGAAGCACAAAGAGTTTGCCAAGATGTTGGATAAGCTCAAAGAGGAAAACGAGAAGATTGGGTGGATAGACGAAATGTTTGGGAGTGGATAGTATGAAAAAGGTGTATCTACATAATTTAGCCGTTGGAGATGTTTTAGCACGGCCGGCTTACTTGGCGAGTGGAAGGGTGTTGTTTGATGCTGGGGTGGAGGTTACAGAAGAGGTCAAAGATACTCTTGCAAGGTATGGTGTAATAGAACTGTATATTGAGGGTGATGGTGAAGATCCATTGCAGCAGGAGATGAAGAGTGATGAGGTGGCAAAGGATGCCATTCTCCCTTTACTGGAAAGCTACAGGAATAAGACGAGGGAGATGATAGAGAAGCTGATCATAGGGGATGAGGTTGGCAAGGAAGAAGTAGAGAGCGTCGTTGAAGGGATAATTGATACGGTGGCATTCAACAAGAATGTTGCTCTTATACTCTCGCAGTTTGAGGATGCCAAGGGTACCTATCTTATTCCACATTCTATCAACGCTACCATGTTTGCTGTGGCGATTGCCAAGAGGATGGGTTACAATGAAGATGATATCGAACGTATAGGTATGTCTGCCATGCTGCACGATGTTGGCATGGCGTCGATACTTCCACATATTGATGGAAAAGAGGAACTCAGTGAGGAGGAATGGGATGCAGTTAAAAGGCATACTAAGGACGGGGTAATGATTGCAAAGGAGAAGTTTGACATAGATGATGAGTTGATATTGAGTGGAATACAGAAGCATCATGAAAGGAAAGATGGTTCTGGGTATCCAGATGGTCTATCTGGGGAAGAGATAGAGCAAACCAGCTACATAGTGATGATATGTGATGTGTATTCAGCGTTGACGACTGAAAGAATCTATAGAAGAATTGGAAGTGATTCTTCTATAGTTTCTATATTGAGGGTGCTTGATGTAGATGGTTTGGAGAGGAGAAGCTATTTACCGTATGAAGCAATGAGGATAATAATGGCTGATGCAGACAGGTATTATGACGTTGAAGTTGTTAAGCATCTCTTATACACAGTTGCCATATATCCACTTGGTAGTCTCGTGATGCTAAATACAGGAGAGGTAGGACGTGTTGCAGGCACTACTGATAATCCGTTTAGACCCAAGGTGGATATACTTGTGGACGGTAAAGGAGTGAAACTGAAAGAGCCTCACAGATTGGACCTCAGTGAGAAGTGCAACTTCAAGATGTATGTGGTAAAGGGTGTGACAGAGGAGGAGTACGGCCTATACTACTTGTAAAGGGGGATAAGTGTGAAGGTAGTTGTTAAGAAGTTTGGGGGAACATCTGTTGCATCTTTGAACCTCATGAAAAATGTAGCCTTGAGGGTAGAACGTGCATTAAAGGAAGGTGAGAAGATAGTCCTTGTGCTTTCTGCAATGGGAAACACCACCGATAGGCTTATAGAAATGGCAAGAGAGGTATCGGTTTCACCGGTGCCGAGAGAGTTGGATATGCTTCTTTCCACGGGTGAGATAGTGTCTGTTGCACTCATGTCCATGATATTGAACCGTATGGGCATACAGGCGTGCTCCATGACTGGAGGGTATCATGCTGGTATAGTAACGGATAGTAATTATACGAGGGCAAGGGTTAAGCGTGTAGAAGTGGATAAATTAAGAAAACTAATGGATGACGGAATAGTGCCTGTGGTTGCAGGCTTCCAGGGAGTGAACGATGATGGGGATATAACCACCCTTGGGAGGGGTGGTTCTGATACAACGGCTGTTGCACTTGCTGTTGCGCTTAATGCTGACAGATGTGAGATATATACGGATGTGAATGGTGTGTACTCTGCGGACCCGCGAGTGGTTCCTGATGCGGTTAGAATACCTGTTATATCTTACGATGAGATGATGGAAATGGCAGTTTTAGGTGCAAGAGTGTTGCAGTACAGATGTGTTGACCTTGCAAGGATGTATGGAGTGGAGTTGATAGTAAAATCATCTTTTTACGAGGATGGTGGGACCGTGATTAAGGAAGTTGATGGTATGATGGAGAGGTCTAAGGTAAGGGCAGTTACTCACAATGAGGATGTTGCCAAAGTAGTCATCAAGGATGTGCCCGATAAGCCGGGTATGGCGGCGAGGATATTTAAGAGATTAGGAGATAAAGGTGTTCCTATAGACATGATAATACAGGGTGTTACCAAGGGTGATAAGAGTGATGTTGCATTTATTGTTTCGAGGGGTGACCTTCAAGGTGTAATGGATGTAGCTGATGAGGTAGTGAAGGATGTAGGTGCTACTGGTGTTAGTTATGATATGGATATTGCAAAGGTATCTCTGGTTGGAGCAAACATTGCCTCTGACCCTTCAATGCCCGGAAGGATGTTTTCTGTATTGGCTGAGAACGGTATAAATATAGACATGATTGCTACCTCAGGTTTGAGGATATCGTGCATAGTAGAGAGAAAGCACATAAATGATGCGGTTAGGGC
>JAGHAJ010000188.1 GCA_021161545.1 Synergistota bacterium
CCACTTATCGTTATAGACCCAGGTCATGGTGGAAAAGACCCTGGAGCAATAGGTCCTACCGGTGTGAAGGAAAAGGATATAACCCTTAAAGTAGGATTATTACTGAAGAAATATCTACTTTCTATGGGGTATCGTATAGCTATGACGAGAACCAGAGATGTGTTTGTTTCCCTAAAAGGTAGGCGGAGGATTGCTCAGAAGCTGCATGCGGACCTGTTTATAAGCCTCCACTGTAATGCTGCCTTTAGTAGAAAAGCCTCTGGTGCAGAAGTGTATTATATGTCTTTGCCATCGAGTAAGGGTGCAATGGAGACGGCTATTAGGGAGAACAAGAGCCTTGGAGTAAGTGGTAAGGAGACTGAACGCAGGATGAATCTGCTGTCTATAATACTTGCAGATATGCGTAGGAATGCAAAACTAAATACGAGCGCCCGTTTAGCTGAGATGTTGCAGAAACAGATAAAGAAGATAAGGTGGGTGTATTCGAGGAAAGTTGCGCAAGCACCATTTGTGGTGCTTGAAGGGTTTGATGCTATACCTGCTGTTCTGGTGGAGATGGCATTTATATCAAATCCAAGAGAAGAAAAGCTGCTTTCCAATTATACATTTCAGAAGATGATGGCGAAAAATATTGCGATAGGAATAAAGAGGTTCTTTTCTCTGTATAGAGGTGGAATGTAATGGCAAGACATATAAAGAAAAAGAGTAATGGGGGATTTTTGAGGACATTTCTACTACTTGGTGTGCTTTTTGTGGTTGTAAGTTTGGTTAGCTATTATATGGTAGGATATTTTCTTAGTAAAAAGATAATAAAGAAGCCGACCACTAAGGTTGTGCACAAGATTAAGAAGGACTTACCACCTTTCCCTGAAGTGATAAAGGAAGAGTCTCCCAATATGGTGAGAGTATTTGTTTATTATGGAGATGCAGATGGTAGGCATTTTGATATCGAACAGCGTTTTGTTAAGAAGGCTCCAATGGATGTGATGGTAAGGGAGGTCATAGATAAGCTTCTCAAGGGTCCTTCAGTAGAGGGTAGTATATCCGTGATACCAAAGGGTGTTGTGCTGAAGCATGTGTTTATAGGCGATGGTGTGGTGTACCTTGATTTTAATTCTGCTATTGTAGAAAATCACCCTGGTGGAAGTAGGGCTGAACTTTTGACTGTTTATTCTATTGTTGATACTGTTGTTGCCAACTTTCTGCCAGATATAAGGGAGGTTCAAATATTGGTTGATGGAAAGGTTGTACCTACACTTAAGGAGCATATAGACATAAGCAAACCATTAATTCCAGATAAGGACATATTTTAACGAGGTGGTAGCGTTGCGTGTGGATGGCAGAAGGAACGACCAGTTACGGAAGGTTAAAATTGTAAGGAAATATAATAAGTATGCAGAGGGTTCTGCATTGATAGAAATGGGAGATACCCGTGTGATAGCCACTGCTTCTGTGGATGATAAAGTTCCTCCTTTTCTCAAAGGTACAGGTAAAGGGTGGGTTACAGCGGAGTATGCCATGTTGCCGAGAGCTACGCAGACAAGAAACCAGAGGGAGTCTGTAAGGGGAAAAGTAAATGGTAGGAGTCAGGAAATACAGAGGCTTATAGGTAGGGCATTAAGGGCAGTGGTTGACCTTGATGGTTTGAATGAACATACAATATGGATAGATTGTGATGTCTTGCAGGCTGACGGTGGAACGAGGACAGCTTCGATTACTGCTGCATTTGTTGCCCTTGTTGATGCCTTAGCTGTAATGAGGGAATCTGGTAAAATAGACCATATCCCTATAAAGAACTACGTTGCAGCCGTTAGTGTTGGAATGGTAGGTGGTGAGAAACTTTTGGATCTTTGCTTTGAAGAAGATTCTAAGGCCGATGTAGATATGAATGTAGTGATGACGGATGAAGGTAACTTCATAGAGGTCCAAGGGACAGCGGAACACAGGGTGTTTTCTATGCGGGATATGAATGAACTCTTGGAGCTTGCACACAAGGGCATAAGGGAATTGATAAACATGCAGAGAATCTCCCTTGGCAAGGTTGGAGTGAAAGAGAATTGGAAATAGTTATTGCTACAACCAATAGGGGTAAGTTTAGAGAAATATCCTTGTTCTTTGCGAAAGAACTTCCACAGGTTAAGCTCCTTTCTTTAATGGATTTTCCTTATTATCCTGTGGTGGAAGAAGATGGGACAACCGTTGAGAAAAATGCTATTAAGAAGGCGGTTGAGTATGCAAACTTTTTTGGTCTGCCGGTTATAGCAGAAGATAGTGTCCTTGAAGTAGATGTGCTTGGAGGGGCACCAGGTCTGTTTTCATCCCGCTATGGTAATAGTGATGACGATAGGATAAGAAGACTGCTGATGGAACTTGATGGTGTGCCAGATGAAAATAGAAGGGCACGTTTCAGATGTGTGACTGTGTTTGCTATACCTGATGATAAAAGATATATATCTGAAGGGATAGTTGATGGGAGGATACTTACTGCTCCTGTTGGGAATAATGGGTTTGGTTATGACCCTGTATTTTTTGTGGATGAGCTTGGTAAGAGCTTTGCACAGGCGCTACCCATAGAAAAAGAAGCCGTTAGCCACAGGGGAAAAGCGCTAAGGGACATTGTGAAGTTTGTTAAGTTTTACCTGCTTCAGGAGAGTATAAGGAGATTCAGGAAGATTGCAGTTGCATTTTCTGGAGGAGTGGATAGTACTTTCTTGCTTGCGGTGGCAAAAGGCGTTTGTGAAGATACTGTTGCAGTATTTGTTGATACCATTTACCTTGCTGAGGAGCAGAGAATATCTGCACAATGGATTTCCAATTATATGGGGGTGGGCTTTGTAAAGCTAAGCATGGATCAGACAGATGTGGTGGGTGTAATGGCAAATGCTGAAGATAGGTGTTATCTTTGTAAAAGAGCGATGTATCTAAGGATGCTTGCGTGGTGTAAGGAGAATGACTACCAACTGCTTGATGGGACGAATTTCACAGATACTCATTATGATAGACCTGGTGTTGCTGCACTAAAAGAACTTGGAGTGCTTACACCTATGCTGGATATAGGATTAAAGAAGGAAGAAATAGCCTCTTTAACTGTCTATCTTGGGATACCAGCTGATGTGGTTTATTCTAATACATGCCTTTTAACGAGATTTCCTCGCGGTTTTTCTCCCGATGTGCATTCTCTTAGAAGGATAGAGAAGCTCGAGGCATATCTTAAGCTTATAGGGTTTTCTGTTGCAAGGGTAAGGGTGCATCAGGATGGGATTTGCCGCATA
>JAGHAJ010000051.1 GCA_021161545.1 Synergistota bacterium
ACCCCTCCTCACTAACAGCAGCCTTTTCCTCTTCCACAACTTCTGGTTCTCCAGCATCCTCCCCTGCTCTTAATCTCTCCAGTTTCTGCCATGCCTTGACAACACCAAATATTATTGCCTCTGGACGCGCAGGGCATCCAGGAACATATACATCTACCGGTATAATATTATCCATAGGACCAACCATATTGTAAGAATGATAAAACACTCCTCCTGTAGCTGCACAATTCCCAACGGCAACAACAACCTTTGGTTCAGGAACCTGCTCATAAACCCTTTTTACATAATCAACCATATTCCTGTTCACTCCACCAGTAACAAGGAGCACATCTGCATGTCTCGGCGTGCCCACGAGTTTTATACCAAATCTCTCAACATCATATCTCGGCGTCAGGATAGAGACTATCTCTATGTCGCATCCATTGCAAGAGGCCCCATTTATGTGAAATACCCATAAAGATCTATCGAAACTCTTTCTTAGCATCATCTATACCTCCTAAGCAGTAATAAAGGCAATAAATGTTATTACCATAACTGCCATAAACCATACCACATAGTCATTTATAATCCCTGTATGGCACCTATCTAAGAACCTGTAATAGCCACTCATGGCCTTTGTGAAACCCCAATATATGTTACTTGCCTTGACTTGCATTGCATCTTTGTTCACTTCATCCCAACCAGAAAGAAACGGCTTCACTTTATCAGGCGAATATTTTGCTTTAACCTCGCTACCAAAGAAGCTATACACAAATATAGCTACTATCACAAAGCTTGCTAACCACCATATTGGATTCCAAAAGCCGCTACCAGTAAATATATACGTCCACATTACATACCACCTCCGATAACACTGCTAATATAACCCGTCTGGTTCGCCAAAGACACGGCTGCAGGACCCGCAAGATATTTTACCACCATTCCAGGGAACAATCCAAACAGAATACATATTACAGCCATAATACCCATACCTATAACCATAGATTTTGGCACTTCTCGAACATCTCTGGTCTTGGAAATCTCTGGACCGAGGAACGCACTGTGAAACACCTTTACAAACGAAGCCAGCGTGAGAATACTCACCACCATAGCAACAACAGAAAGCAATGGATTAAACTTATAAACAGACTCATATATCATAAGTTTGGAAGCAAATCCATTGAAAGGAGGTAATCCGGCAATAGCTGCAGCACCAATTATGAAGTATATCGTGGTGTATTTCATCTTTCTTGCAAGTCCACCCATTTCATTCAGGTTAAATGTCCTTAATCTATAAAAAATAGCACCTGCTGTCAAAAAGAGCAGCCCCTTATACATTGCATGGTTCATTATGTGGAATATGCCCCCTGTCATTGCAGCCAAACCATAGGATCTTAATGCAACAGGATTATCCAAAACGGCCAATCCCACACCAACACCGAGCAACATGTAACCTGTCTGAGAGATAGCATGATACGCCATAAGTCTCTTTATATCCTTTTGCACTATCGCCATTGTAACACCTATAAACATGGAAAGCAAACCAAATATTATGAGCATCCATCCACCAAAGTGGTTGTTCATTGTAACACCAAACATGGAAAACATAACCCTAAACAAACCATACAGGCTTGCTTGGCTCACGCTAACAAGTGTAGCCGTTACAGCTGCAGGCGCTCTACCATAAGCATCAGAGACCCACATGTGCATCGGCACAGCCCCAGCCTTCATTGCAAGCGAAACCATCAAAAGCACAAATGCTATCCTTTCAACAATCCCTATCCTCATATGTTTGGCTATGTATGCCATATTTAAAGCATCGTACCTACCATACAGAAATCCTATAGCCACCAAAACAAATATTGCTCCTATAGTACTAACTATCATGTACTTGAAGGACGCCTCAATCGATGCAGGATCTTCTCTTCTATAAGCTATCAACCCAAAAGAGGCTATAGAGGCTATCTCCAAAAACACAAAGAAGTTAAAGGCATCACCGGTGAGTTCCATACCAAGCATGCCCACTGCCATCAAGAGAAACAAAGAGTAGTACTTTCCAAGACCACCCTCTTCCTCTCTAACAAATGCCCAGGAGTATATAACCCCAACCATTGCTGCTATACTACCAGACAGTGCCATGAACGCACTCATATTGTCTATTTCAAGCATAATCCTAACAGGAAACTTAAAACCCGACGGCAGAGGCAAAAATGCAGACTTGGCACCAAAGACATACACAACAGGACCGCTTCCCCATATCTTGTGCAACACAATCAAAACCATCCACACAGAAAATGCAAGAGAAAGAACTGCAGCAGCATTTCTCACACGGTAGTCTATTTTTTCAAGCAACGGAATCGCAAAAGAAACCAGTAGCGGAGCAGCTATTATAAGAATAGGTGCGTGTTCTGTCCAACTCATCCTCTTAGCCTCCTTATCTCTCTTGTATCAAGGGTGCCATAGTGTCTATAAAGCATCACTATTAGAGATAGCATCAAAGCAGTAGTAGCAAGCCCTATAACTATAGCCGTTAGAGTCAATGCCTGTGGGGTGGGTAACACCATGGACTTTCCCTGTGGAGCCATAGTGAAAATAGGTGCAACTCCTCCATTTCTATAGCCCAGAACTATGAGCAAGAGATTAGCACCACTCTCCAATATATCTATACCTATGGCTATCTTGATAAGGTTATGCTGAAACATAACAGCATATATGCCCAAAGCTATAAGAAATACTATAGTAACGTAGTGAATATCATAGAACATCAGACATCTTCCTCCTTTTCCTCATTATCCACCAAGCACCTACCTTCTCTAACCCTCTTCGTTCCATAGAACATAGCGAAAAGTATGAGACTTATACCTGCAAGGACCTCCATCCCTACCCCCATATTCATGAGAGGGATAACCCCTGCACTATTGAAAATACCAGGATTAATGCCTAAGGGAAGTTTATCTCCAAATAACCCACCTTTATTTGCAAGAAAGTTGAAGAAAAATGTTATTCCCAAGCATGCCCCTCCAAAAGCAAGTATAATAAAGGTAAGTAATCCTGCACTCTCAAAGACAGGAAGTCTTTCTTTTCCTACACACCTCTCTGCACCCCATCCACCATACGCTACAATCAATAGTGCAACACCTGTAGCCATAACGGCTCCACCCTGAAAACCTCCCCCAGGGGTCAGATGTCCATGCACTATTACATATATACCAAAGACAAACACAAACCATCCTATAGATGCCGCTACAGTTCTAACTATCTTGGACATAGGCTTCATTTTTTACCAGCCTCCCTGAAAATCATCACAACCCCTAAAACCGCTGTAAATAACACACTTGCTTCTCCAAGGGTATCAAAACCCCTGTAGTCAAAGACTATAGAGGTTACAACATTATTTGTAGCCGTCTCTTTCTGTGCATGATTTATGAAATAGTCATCCATATCACTCTTCAGTGGAACACCATACTTATGCATAAAGCCCAGTCCCATAAGTAAAAAGGAAAACAGTAACAGCACTATTGCAATTTTTACCCCTAACTTCATTTTCCTCGCTCCTTTCTCATGCTGCTCATGGCCATAATGAATATTGCAGTGACCAAAGCTGCTCCTATTCCTGCTTCTGCAATAGCAACATCAGGTGCCTGCAATATGTAAAATTCCAATGCTAATACAAGACTCATAGCAGAAAGCGCAATAATGGATGCAAGCAAACTGTGGAAATACACAGCAAGGAAAGAAGATGCTATTATCAACAACAGTAAAATTACCTCTCCAAAGCTGACCACTATTTGGTGCCCCCTCTCTTTTTGGCTAAGTTATCGTTAAACAATTCATCTACAACGGCTCGCACCGGCATTATCTCACTCCTATGAGCAGCCCTCGCAATAGCATGCGCACTAACAGGATTGGTAATCAACACGAAGACAACAGCAACTATTGCATGGACTGCCAGTATCACATACTTGGGATTACCATCATAGTACCAGCGCACAAAACCATACACTATTACAGCAAGTGTTGTGAAAATAGAACCAAATGTTGTGGCTTTAGTCGCACCATGAAGCCTCGTATATACATCCGGGAATCTCAGGAGTGCAACAGAACCCAACGCATTAAAAGTAACTCCTATTATAGCAGCTATCCAAATAATTGCCCCCATAAATCACACCTCTCTCTCCAAGTACTTCGCGATAAACAACACCTCGATAAACGAAAGAGCCGCATACACAATAGCAACATCAATATAGATAACATCGTCATAAGCAGCCCCCAGGACCACCATAGCCGCTACCACCATAGTGTTTATAGTATCCAATGCAACTACCCTGTCAGGCGCAGATGGCCCCCACAAAAGTCTCCATCCGGAAACAACTGCAAAGATAACAAGAGAAAAACCAACAACCATAAAAAAGTGTTCCCATCCACTCATTCTGCAATCCTCCTCACCCATTCAGGAAAAGTTCCACAAATGTCCTCAATCTTTGCAGGTAACTCTTTTGCGTATATCCAATGTATGTAAAGCTCGTTTGTATCTTCATCGATATCTACCGTAAGCGTTCCAGGAGTGAGCGTTATAGAGTTAGCAAGCATAGTTATACCAAGATCTGTTTTAAGGTTTGGCGATATCTTCACTATAGCAGGGTTTATTTTACCCGTAAAAACTCTCATAGCCACATCAATATTAGCTTTCGCCATAGCAATAAAAAAAGGTCCAAAAGCATAAATCAAAAACAAAACCCATCTAACAGGATTTAACATACGGTAGTTCTTATAATAACAAAACAATCTCCCACCAATAGCCGCCGCAATCACACCTGCAGCAATACCAAAACCTATTTCGGGTTTGCTCCAGTAACCAAGGGTGCTACCAGAAGGAAATGTCAAAACAAGATAAGCCAGGAAACCCACGATGGAAGTAAGTATGAAGGGCATTTCTACACCTCCTAAAGTTAATTTTATCACAATTCAGCAGACAATATTATAGACCTATCTATCCAAAAAATCAACAGCTAATACCCATTTTTCACAAAAATTGCATGCCTCATACACAAAATTTATAGAAAACAACTAAAAAATACTGACTACACAAAGGGTATCATCCAAAGTATCTTTTGCAATTTCACAAATCAAGGAGCTCTATGAATCTTAACAACCACTGTGGATGTCCAGGCCATGCTTGGGCAGTTACGAGATTTCCATCTACTAAAGCTCCATCGATGCCAACATCTACCCAATCAGCTCCTGCACTTCTAACATCAGGAGCAACAGCAGGATAAGAGGTGCACTTTCTACCATTAAGTACACCTGCAGCAGCCAACACCTGAGGACCATGACATATAGCCGCAACAGGTTTATTCTGTTTAAAAAAGTCTTTCACAATCTCAATAACCTTAGAATTCAACCTTATATATTCCGGTGCCCTTCCTCCAGGTATCAAAAGTGCGTCATAGTCAGAGGGATTGACATCATCAAAGTCTGCATTCAATGTAAAGTTATGTCCCCCTTTCCAGAATAGGTTTGGTCACCTTCAAAGTCATGGATAGCTGTCCTGACGAAATCTCCCTTTTTCTTGCCAGGACATACCGCATCCACCTTACATCCAACCATCTGCAACGCCTGAAATGACACCATAACCTCATAATCTTCCACATAATCTCCTACCAGAAACAATACTTTTTCATGAAGATACACCTCCTAAGTATAAAAAATCATGGATGGACATCACTTATACGAACTCTACCAGTAACAGCAGCTACCACCACATAAATTCTCTTATTTTCCTCCTTGATTCCAAGCGTTATAGTCGCACCCATATTAGGTGTTCCAAGATAATTAAAATATATAGGATTTACATTGGCAGAAACAAAAACTACATTTGAAGGCAGATTAAACTTCTCCATACTCGTAATATCAAAGTACACATAAGCCTCCGATGCACCTACATTAACTCGAAAGTAGCAGTTCTTATTAGCCATAATGGCTTTCTGCTGAGCAGATGCAATCTTCGAAGCTACCATATACGCAGCACTTTGGAGTCTGTTATACCTAAGACCACCAATTGCAGAAATAACTACATAGGAGGAAATTATTGCTATAACAGAGGCAACAACCAGAAGTTCTACTAGACCTACGCCCCTTTTTATCCTGCTATCACCTCCTCTTAAATGCAGATATCACATTCTCTATGTTGTAACGCAACAAATGCACATAATCATGTGTTCCTGGTATGAGATTCAAAAACGGTGAAAGTCTTATCTCTCTAACCCCTGTTGCCTCTTTTATCATTTCTGTTACTGGTATCATCGTTCTTTCACTAACAACTATGTACTTTATATTTTCCTCCTTTATCTTACTGATGAAGGCATCCACCTTCTTATTACTCACATACCCACCCTGATAACTGAGTAGCACTGCCTCTTCTTTTATTCCCAATGCAATAAACAAATAACTAAACTCAGGCGATATGCTGACTACCTTTCTCTCTTCAGACGGAACACCGGAAAGCGAGCGCCTACCTGCATCAAACAACCCATCTATACTCATCTGATAATGCTCCATATTACGTTGAAACATAGGTGCATTCTCAGATGAAACCTTGGTAAGAGCCCTCCTAATTTCATTGAGAGAATTAGATATAGCTGCAGGATCAAACCACATATAAGGATTCCTATTCACCAAAGGTATACCCTTCGTCAAGATGATAACCCTCAAGTGCCTATTATTGCACATCTTGAGGAGTTTTGGTGCCCAAACCTCCAGATATCTTCCAACATTCACAAATATTTGTGCTTTTTGAAGCAAAGCAATATCATTCTTCGGGTCATATCTCATAATATCCGTTCTGGGGTCAGTAATAATGCTCTTCACCTTTACACGATTACCCCCCACCTTTTCAACCCAATCAGCAAGGACATTTATTGTAGTAACAACACGAATCTTCCCTTCATAGGAGTAGGCATATACCCTATTTGCAAAAAAGAACAAAAAAGAAACAACAACCCCCAAAATTATCAAGAAAAACAAACTACCACCCTCTTTACATACATACGATTTAATCATTCAGTATCATTGCAGCACTCCCAGGATAGTTTCCATAATAATTATAGCATTATAACTCACCAAATAACAACCATAATTCTCCAAATTGTGATATAATCCTTATTGATACAACAAATCAAAACGGAAGGAGAGAAAACATGAAAAAATATCTTATACCCTTCTTAGCCTGTGCAATCTTAGGTATCTACACCACCGCATATGGCACCATACAGCTAACCAGAAAAATACCTGGAACATTCCTCGAACAGTATTACTACACGTACACAGAAAAAAGGGATAAAACGGTGCTTATAGAAAACATGCTAAAAAAGACCAAAGCAAAAAATAGATGGATGGAGATATGGTCTCCAAACAGAGAAAAATTCGCAATAGGCATTGATAAAAACATCATAGCTGTGAGTAGCACTTACATCCCAAAAAGAAAGGTAATGGCAAAGTTCATTCTAAAGCTGAAAAACGTAACTTCCAGTTATTACCCTGTATTTAAAGGTGCAAGCTCAAAAACCGGACCATACTGGTGGGAGAACAACAAGGAGAAAACAGGGAAAAACTCACCATATGCAATACTATTTAGAGGGAAGAAAACTCTCATCTTGCACATCCATGAAGTAGTAAATCGTCATGCTTACCCTTTGATTCTCGTCAACAACAAAACAGACAAGGCATTTTCTGTGACATACAAAACAAAAAACAAAACAATGCTGATAAGTCCATATTACGCCATCTACATCAAAAAATATGACTGCACAATAT
>JAGHAJ010000042.1 GCA_021161545.1 Synergistota bacterium
GATTTTCTTCCATTTGCATGTGCAATAGAGATGGTTCACTCCTTTTCGCTTGTCCATGATGACCTCCCTTCTATGGATAATGATTATCTCAGAAGAGGGAAACCTGCGCTTCACAAGTATTTGAATGAGGCTAAGGCGTTGCTTGTCGGTGATGCATTGCTCATCATGGCCTTTGAGATGGCTATGTCTCTTGGTCTGTATGGTAAGGTCAATACGGATGCAGTAGTTAGGGCATCCAAGGAACTTGCTCGGGCTTTAGGTGCTGCTGGTACGACAGGAGGACAGTTTCTTGATATAGATGTCTCAAATGACGGGACGGGTAATGCACTGCTATTGAAATGGATACACGAGCGTAAGACAGCTGCACTTATAAGAGTTTCTACTACCTCTGCAGCTATTTTCTTGGATAAATATGAGTATTTAGATAGTCTTGCCAAGTATGGTGAATCGTTGGGGATGTTATTTCAGATGGTGGATGATATAATGGATGTGGGGACAGGAGAAAAGGCCAACTATGCGGAACTGGTAGGAATTAAGGAGGCGTTGCAGAGGACTAAAGAACTAAAACAAATGGCAGATAGGGAGCTGCTTTTTCTTGGTGATAGGGCGGAAATTCTGAGATATTTGGTTTCTTATATATTTAAGAGGGGGGAGCGATTTGTCTCTCTTAGAGGGTATAAAGTCACCCAGTGATATAAGGAGTCTTGATTACCGTGAACTTGAGGAGCTTTCAAGGGAGATAAGAGAAAGGCTCATAGATGTAGTTTCGAGAACAGGAGGGCATCTTGCTTCTAACCTTGGAGTAGTGGAACTCACTATAGCTTTACACAGGGTATTTGATACCCCTAAGGATAAGGTTGTATGGGATGTTAGTCATCAGGTTTATGTTCACAAGATGCTTACAGGGAGAATGGGTAGTATAGATACGATAAGACAGCTTAATGGATTGAGTGGGTTTGCATGGCCCCCTGAGAGTGAGTATGATGTCTTTGCTGCAGGACATGCAGGCACAGCCATATCCGCTGCTATGGGTATAGCAGAGGCAAGGGATAAGAAGAAAGAAGACTTTGAAGTAGTGGCTGTGGTTGGTGATGCGTCTATAACCACGGGAATGTCGTTAGAGGCACTTAATCACCTTGGCTCGCTTGGGACTAAGATAATAATAGTTTTGAACGATAATAAGTGGAGCATTAGCCCCCGTGTTGGTGGGATAGCAAGGCACTTGAGTAGGATTAGGAGCATACCGACCTATCAGAGATTGAAAGAGGAGATAAAGCGAGAGATAGCAGAGCTTCCTTTGTTTGGTGGTGGAATATTTAATGTTGTGGATAGGGTTAAGGAGACACTGAAATATCTGATAATGGAAGGCTCTATATTTGAACAGATGGGCTTGCTCCACTGGGGTCCTGTGGATGGACACGATATTCGGGCGGTAGAGGAGTTGTTAAGAAATGCAAAAGAGGTTGATAGGCCTGTAGTGGTTCATGTGCTTACGGAAAAGGGTAAGGGTTACAAATTTGCATCGGAAAATCCTGAGCAGTTTCATGGGGTAGGACCATTTGATAAGACTACTGGGAGCTTAAAGAAGTCGGGAGCTTACTCGTATAGTCAGGTGTTTGGTATGACTGTGGAGAAGCTTGCAGAGAGAGATAATAGAGTGGTTGCAATGACTGCCGGTATGAGGGAAGGTGCAGGCCTCTTTGAGTTTTCCAAGAGGTTTCCTGATAGATTTTACGATGTGGGGATAGCAGAACAGCATCTCCTTACATTTGCTGCGGGCATGGCTTTGAATGGTATGAGGCCTTTTGTTGCCATATACTCTACATTTTTACAGAGGGCTTATGACCAGTTTATACATGATATATGCCTTCAGGGGTTACCTGTTGTCTTGTGTGTTGATAGAGCTGGTATTGTTGGCTCTGATGGTGCAACTCATCAGGGTGTGTTTGATATAGCCTATTTAAGGGTGGTGCCTAATGTTACCATAATGGCACCTAAGGATGAGCGTGAACTTCAGAATATGCTCTTTACGGCGCTTGAGATAGATGGGCCGGTGGTTATACGCTATCCAAGAGGTAGTGGAGTAGGTGTGGAGCTTAATTTTGATGATTTTCAGAAAGTAGAAATTGGCAAAGGGGAGACACTAAAGGAGGGTAGAAAGCTTATACTTGCGTTTGGTAGTATGGTTTTACCTTCTATGAGGGTTGCTGATAGGTATCCTGCTGGTTTTGTGGGTGTTGTTAATATGAGATTTATAAAACCACTGGATGGGAAACTGATATTAGACGTCGTGAAGCGAGCAGAGGAAGTTATTGTTGCTGAAGAAGGTGTTAGAATGGGTGGTGTAGGTGAGGAGGTAGTGGAGCTTGTTAATGAGGAAGGGCTGGACAGCAGGAAGATAAAGATAGTAGCATTACCCGACGTGTTTGTTCCCCACGGTAGTCAGGGTGAATTGAGGAAGATATATGGAGTAGATGAGCACGCCTTGGAGGAGGCTTTGTTTGGCAAAGATTCGAATAGACAGGCTGTTGGTTGAGAAGGGATACTTTCCTTCCAGAGAGCGTGCACAGGGGGCAATCTTAGAGGGCAAAGTCAGAGTGAATAATGTTTTGATAAACAAGGCTTCATTCAAGGTAGATGAAGCAGTCGGTGTAACGGTGGAAGCGGATATGCCTTATGTCAGTAGAGGAGGAGTAAAGCTAAGGCATGCACTAACTGTGCTTAATGTAAGTGTGAGGGGAAAGATTGCTCTTGATATAGGTGCTTCTACAGGTGGTTTTACGGATTGTTTGCTTCAATGTGGTGCAAGTAAGGTTTATGCAGTTGATGTAGGATATGGTCAGATAGCATGGAAGCTGAGGAATGACCCTAAAGTGGTGGTAATGGAGCGAAAGAATGCCAGATATCTGCTTAAAGAAGATATTAAAGATGTAGTAAATGTTGTAACGATGGATGTTTCATTTATATCAATTAAGAAGATTTTACCTGTTTTACCTCCTTTGGTATCTAATGATTTTGAGGCGATTGTCCTTATAAAACCGCAATTTGAGGTTGGGAGAGAGCATGTAGGTAGGGGGATAGTAAAAGACCCACTTTTACATGTTGGAGTGCTGATAGATATAAGGGATTTTGCTGAGAGAGAGTTACCATTTTCTATGGTAGATGTGTGCTATTCTCCTATAAAGGGGGCAAAGGGCAATATAGAATTCTTTGGGCTCTTTGGTTACGGTGAAGTTGTGCCAGAAAGTGCTATCAAAGGTATAGTTGAGGAGGCACATGAGAAGCTTGGATAGTGTAAAGAAATGGGGAATACTCTTCAATGAGGAGAAAAAAGGTGCAGTAAAGTTTGCTAAGAAGGTCGCTCAGTGGTTGGAAGACAGACATCAGATCGTCTGTTTTCCCCCAAAGGAAGGCAGACTCCTTGAAAGAGATACTGTAGAATACGATAAATTTCCATTGTCTATAGATGTTGCTGTTGTCCTTGGGGGAGACGGAACTTTTCTGAGAGCAGCAAGGTATCTGGCGCCACACGGTATACCCATACTTGGTGTTAATATAGGAAGACTTGGTTTTCTTGTTAGTGAAAGTCTTCCCACGCTTGAAGCTGCTTTGACTGCTGTGTGGAAGGGCGAGTATATAGTGGATGAGAGGATCATACTTCAGGCGCGGCTTATAAGGAAGGGTGAGCTGTGTAGAAAAGTCTTTGCCCTTAATGACCTTGTTATCATGAAAGGAGCCTTTGCCAGAATTATATATTTGGACCTGTATGTGGATGATAAGTTTCTTGTCTCTTATCCTGCTGATGGTGTGATAGTTTCCACTCCTACTGGATCAACTGCTTATTCCCTTTCAGCAGGTGGACCAATTGTGAGTCCTAATGTGGATGCTATAGTAGTAACTCCTATATGTGCACATACTTTGTATTCGAGGTCCTTGGTTCTGTCTTCTGACAGAAAGCTGTATGTAGAGGTCAAGTCGGACCATGAAGACCTTATGCTGACTCAAGATGGGCAGGAAGGGTTAAACTTGATGCCTGGAGATGTGGTTGAGATATTCAGGGCATCATTTAATGTAAAGATAGTGAGTTTTAGAGGTAGAAGTTACTTTGATATTTTGAGGAAAAAGCTTGGTTGGGGTATGTTTCCGAGACATAGATTTCCATGA
>JAGHAJ010000195.1 GCA_021161545.1 Synergistota bacterium
AGAGGGTATATTACTTGACCCTATATACACAGGGAAGGCATTTGCAGGTATGCTTGCTGAGCTTAAGAAAGGCAGATTTAAGAAAGGCAGTAATATTTTGTTTGTTCATACTGGTGGATATGGAGGAGTTTTTGGGTTTAGTAGGTACTTTGCGTAAGGTTATAAAGTGTTGGGGGTTTTTGTCCGAATAAATGAAGAACCAGCCATAGTCTCAAGGAGGAGAGAGGTGGTGCTTTATGGTAGAGGGAATTGCAAATGCAGTCATGCAGAGTAAGCAGGTTGAGTTTCTCCTTAATGTTCAGACAAGACTCATGAAGAAGCAGATGGACCTACAGAAAGAGATGATGAATGAGTTACTACAGTCCCTTGGAGTTGGAAACAACCTTAATGTTGTAGGATAGTTTAAATGTATAGCTTGGCTGGGTAAAAGGGCAAGAGCTTTTTCTCTTGCCCTTTTTTTGTTTATACTTTATAATATGGTAGGGTAAGTTTATATTTTAATAAGGGGAAGGGGTGAATGGTGTGGAAAGTGAAGAGCTCTTGAAGAAACTGAAGGAGAGATGGTTTGACCTTCTGCAGGTGATGAAAAACATCGATAAGGAGCTGTTTTCTTACTTTATGAATGGAGAGCCAACTGCTATTGAGGAAAAAGATGACAAGATATTTATATATTTCCAGTATCTTGATATACCACTCATTGACTATGTAGAAGAGGCACAGAATAAAAAAATTGTTGAGGATTTGTTTAAGAAGGTATTAGAAGTAGATAAGGAGATTGTGTGTGCTGTTGAAAACATACCAGATATTCCTGATGTAACCCGTTATCTTGAGGATGCAAAAGAGAAAAAGGAAAGAAATAACGCCAGTAAAAGATGAGATTTTTAACCTGGCTTATCCTAACTGGTGTGGTTCTTTGTGCCAGTGTATCTTTTTCTTATCCTATAAGGATTGGTGTGCTACCTTTTAAGAATAGCAGCAGTTTTGTTATATACCCTGACAAGTATACAGTAGAAGATGTATTCGGAAGGAATTTCACTAAAGAGGTAGCAGAGGTATTAATGCTTTCTCCCCGCTTTGAGGTGTTTTTTGCGGATGAGGATGCAGAGTCTGTAAATTATCTTGTTGGTGGGAAGATTGTTCGGTGCTTCTTTCATACTTCCCATTTTATTGGCACAAGGGGTCGTGCAGGGGTGTGGGTAGAAGCATTTATGGTCAAAGATAGAAAGATTGTCTTTAAGAAGCTGTTTGTGGGAGAAGATAGAACGTATTCCCCAATATTTAACCCCAAGACAATAAGGACATGGAGTGATTTATATCACACAGCACTTGGGGGAGCTGTGAGAAAAGCTGCCGTGATGATAGCAGATGAGGTTTCTGCATATTTGCCACTTGTGGGTAGAGTTGTGGGAGTTACAGAAAACGGCAATGCTATTATAGATATTGGTGAGGAGGATGGAGTGAAGATGGGTATGATATTTGAGTTAAGGACAAAAACGAGAATAGCTAAGGAAAAGGCTGTATGGGGAAGGGTGAAGTCGAGATACAAAGTGGTTGCTTTAGAGCTTCACAGGGCACTCCTAAGACCACTACTTACAAAGAAGAAGTTTCTTGCAAAGAGAGGTGATATTCTTATCCACGGAGTCTATCCTTAATAAGAGATTGCTGGCCATAGATGTAGGTACATACAAAGTGGGTTATGTTGTATCAGATGCAGATGGCAGAGTCATAGAGCATGGTATAATATATAAGAGAGGGAAGGAAAGAAGAGAAAAGAGGGGAGAAAAGAGGTTTTTTATCGAGACGAAGGACATAAACAAGGCTATAATGAGTATTATTGAGATGTATGGGATAAAGAAGCTTATAGTTGGGAACGGTACGTCCAATAAAATGGTAAGCGTAAGCGGAGTGGAAGTGGAGCAAGTGAACGAGTATAACTCCACACAAGAGGCTAAGGTCTTGTTTTGGAAAGAACGCAGAAAGATGAAGCCTTTACAGTTAATATGGAAATTGTTCAGTGTTGTCCCTGAGGATTACGATGATTATGCTGCGATGATTATATTAGAAAGATATAAAGAAAGGATGAGATGACAATGAAGGCAATGGCTGTTGCAATAATGATATTGTCTTTGTTAAGTTCCGTGTTTATTGGTGTTTCAGATGCGAGTAAGCTAACCATCTTGAGTATGGTTGATAAAGATAGTAGTGCAGGTAACCTCGTGGACTTCTTAGGGAAAATTGCTGGGATGGACAATCATATAAATGTGAACATAAAGTATGTTAGTAGTGAGGAGAAAGAGATCGTGTTCAAGTCACTATTTGCACCTCCAAAAGGTGCAAATCCAATAGCAGTAATGGATATGTCTTCTTTTCCTCTGCTTCTTTCTAATAAGAGTTTTAATATATCTGATTTGACATACGTATCGCTTGTTGCAATGGACCCGTATGTGATAGTAACAAGAAAGGATTTTTCTTGGAAGAATATTGCGCAATTTATGGAGGCCGGAAAGAAAGTGGACAATCGCGTTACTATAGGGGTTTCAGAGGACGGAGTTTCTGGAATACTTGGAAGAGCTGTAGAGAAATTTTCTGGTATAAAGTTTCTTTTGGTATATATTCAAAGCGTAAAAAGCAGGATCTCATCTATTATGAGCGGTAAAATAGGGACGGCAATAGTACCGGTGAGTTGGATTTATCCAAGGATTCATAAGTTTAGTAAACTAAGGATACTTGCGATAGTTGGTAATAAGCGAATACCCGTATTAC
>JAGHAJ010000172.1 GCA_021161545.1 Synergistota bacterium
ATATATTTCTGCTCATGGTTGGTATGTTTATGGAGACTGGAGCTGCCATAATAATACTTTCGCCAATACTTGCCCCTATAGCTGCAAAGCTTGGGATACACCCGCTTCACTTTGGTTTTATGATGGTATTGAATCTTGCCATAGGTATGGCTACTCCGCCTGTTGGTGTGTGCCTGTTTGTGAGCTGTGGTATAGCCGGTCTTTCCCTTGAAAAAATTTCGGCTGCCGTTTATAAGTTTGTTGTAGCAGAGCTGATAGTCCTCGGAGTTGTATCTTATGTGGAACCTATATCGCTGCTTCTGCCAAAGCTACTTGGATTTATAAGGTAACAGATGTGTTGAATCTGGTAGATAGCTTTAGTGATTTTGTAGTGCTCTCTTTAACATGTCCTGCTACTTTATGCTCTATACTCTTCAGCTGTTTTGTGTGTTTCGTCGCTAAGTAGCAGTATTCTGAGATTGTGCTTTTTGATAGATGTAGCATGGCTTTCTGCTAAAAACTTCGCCCATCTGGGAAAATCCTGTAGTTTCCCTGATACATCCCGATTCGTTGTGGGTAGCTTTAATTATAGCACATAACGGCGTGCTCAAATGCAACGGCTTGACTGTGTGCTATTGGGGTATTATTATGGTAGGTGAATTACCTTTTGGGGATGGATTTCCGGAGAGGGAAAAGGATTTTAACATTGAGCTAATAGTAAGGCCAATGTTCTATTAGGTGGGTAAATTGGGTGATAGTATCGTTGTTGCTATGAGCGGGGGAATAGACAGCGGTGTTGCTGCGTATCTCCTGCAAAGAGATGGATATAAGATTATAGGGGTTTTTTTGAGATTCTATGATGGTCCAACGCAAGATGCAGCTTATAATAACCTGAAGTGCCTTGGGGATAGGTTGGGCATAAGGGTTTACGAGGTTGATGCAAGAGAGATTTTCAGAAAGCAGATAATAGAAAAGTTTGTTGAGGGGATTCAAGCGGGGATTACCCCTAACCCGTGTATAAGATGTAACAAGGTGCTAAAAGTTGGTTTTCTCCTTGAATACGCTGCTAAAAGGTTTGGGGTTTCTACCATTGCCACGGGGCACTATGCGATAGTAGAGCGAAGGAGCTGTAGATTCCTTCTTAGAAGGGGAATAGATGTCTCAAAGGAGCAATCCTACTTTCTTTATACCCTTTCTCAGGATGAGCTTTCACATCTTGTTTTGCCTCTGGGAAGGTATACAAAAGCTCAAGTTAGAACCCTTGCTAAGAATATCGGACTCGACTTCAAAAATATAAGGGAGAGTCAAGATATTTGCTTTGTGGAAGGTGACTATAAAGGGTGGTTGGTGCGTGCAGGTGTGCACTACCAGCCGGGTGATGTTGTGGACCTTTCTGGAAGGGTTGTTGGGAGACACAGGGGATTGCCGTTTTATACAATTGGTCAAAGAAGAGGTTTAGGGGATTGGGGTGGGGGACCTTACTATGTGGTAGCGAAAGACACAGATAATAACATTCTTGTTGTTGGAAGGAGAGATGACTGCCGCTTTTCGGGGGCAGTTTTAAGGGATGTCAACATCATATATGAGGACTTTACTGATGGTAAGAAGGATGTTACTGTGAAGGTGCGATATGCTACTGATGATGTTCCGGCTACTCTGTATTGGGATGGTAATAGGTTGTGTATAAGATTTCGTAAGAAGATGTTTGGCGTTACACCAGGGCAGTCTGCTGTCTTTTACGTGGGAGAATATGTATTTGGTGGTGGTGTAATAGAGGAAGCAATAAATTGATTTGCAAAGGGGGATCTTGCATGATTGTTCGTTCTCGTGCGCCTTTAAGGCTTGGTCTTGCGGGTGGAGGAACAGATGTTGCCCCATATTCGGATTTGTATGGTGGATATGTGCTTAATGCTACAATAAGCATGTATGCGTATGCGACTCTGATACCACGAAGTGATGGCAAGATCGTTTTTCGTTTGATAGACAGGGGTCTTGAGAGAACATTTGATTCGGTGGGTAAGTTGGAAGTGGATGATACCTTCGCCATTGTTGAAGGGGTATATAATCGTATTGTGGAGGAATTTTCAAAGGAGCCTTTGTCGTTTGAGCTTGTTACCTATGTGGATGCTCCTCCGGGCTCAGGGCTTGGGGGCTCTTCCACCCTTGTAGTTGCTGTAGTTGGGGCGTTTTCTGAGTGGCTTGGATTACCACTCGGTGAGTATGATATAGCAAAACTCGCGTATGAGATAGAAAGGGTAGACCTTGGAATGAAAGGTGGAAAGCAGGACCAGTATGCTGCTACATTTGGAGGGTTTAACTTTATGGAGTTTTACAACGATGATAAGGTGATTGTGAACCCTCTTAGGATAAAACAGGATTACATAAATGAGATGCAGTTTAACCTTTTGCTCTTTTATACAGGAACAAGCAGGCTTTCCTCTTTGATTATAGAAAGGCAGGTAAAAAATGTAGAGGGTGGACATGTGGCTTCTGTGGAGGCGATGCACAGACTTAAAGAACAGGCTGTTAAGATGAAAGAAGCAATATTAATGGGAAACCTTGATGCTATAGGAGAGATTTTGGCCTTTGGCTGGAAGTATAAGAAACAGATGGCAGAAGGTATAACTAATCCAGTTATAGATGAGATTTACAGTGAGGCCATTGGAGCGGGGGCTGTGGGTGGTAAGCTGTCCGGTGCTGGAGGTGGAGGATTCATGATGCTTTATTGCCCGGGTGTAACGAGGTATGCTGTAATAGATGCTCTTAAGAGATTTGGAGGGGAGTTTAGAAGGTATAGCTTTACTTCCGAGGGGTTGGTGACATGGAAGATGTAAAATTCCCGAGAGAGGGTATTATATTGTGTGGTGGTTTTGGTAAGAGGTTAAGGAGTGTAGTGAGGGATGTGCCCAAACCGATGGCAGAAGTTGGAGGGAAGCCATTTTTGAGCTATATTCTGGACTACTTGGGTATGTGTGGCTTGGAAAAAGTAATCCTTGCAGTTGGATACAAACGTGAAGCAATACAGGGTTATTTTGGTGAACGATATGGTGGTATAGGTATCCTCTACTCTGTCGAGGAATATCCCCTTGATACTGGTGGGGCTATTAGGCAGGCTTTGGACTTTGCGGAAGGGGAAGAAGTGTTTGTTTTCAATGGAGACACTCTATTTGAGCTTTCGCTCTTGAGGTTTTTTCAACTTCACGCTGATTCTGGAGCAGATGTGAGTATTGCACTACGGTGGATGGAGGACACCTCGAGGTATGGAAGAATAGATGTGTTGGAGAGTGGAAGGGTAATTTCTTTTTCTGAGAAGGGAGGCAGAGGAAAAGGGTATGTGAATGCGGGTGTGTATATACTGCCCAAGAATGTGTTTGAAGGGTATCCAGTGGGAGATGTCTTTTCCTTTGAGAAGGATTTTCTTCAGGTGTTTTATCCTCGGTTGAGGCTGTTTGGCTTTGGTTTTGATAGTTATTTTATAGACATAGGTGTGCCTGAGGATTATAATAGAGCAAGGCTTGAATTAGCTCGACAAAGGGGTGGATGTTATGGTAGAGATACCTATTGTTAAGAGGGTACTTGAGAGGAACGAAATAGTGGCAAATGAGGTTAGGGATATGCTTAGAGATGCTGGGGTTGTAATGTTAAACTTTATAGGTGGTCCTGGTGCTGGTAAAACTACTCTACTTGAGGCTACCATTCAGCTGTTGCCTGATTACAAGGTTGCTGTCATAGAGGGTGATATAGCCACTACCACTGACTCTGAAAGGATAAACAGGCTGGGTGTACCTGTCGTTCAGATAGAAACAGAAGGCTCATGTCATCTTGAGTCGCTGTGGGTGAAAAGGGCTCTTGAGGAGATTAACCTTGATGATGTAGATTTTGTCTTTGTGGAGAATGTGGGAAATCTGGTTTGTCCCACAGAGTTTGACCTTGGGGAGCACGCCAAAATAGGAGTTTTAAGTGTGACTGAAGGAGATGACAAACCAAGGAAATATCCACTTCTTTTCAGGCTTGCTGAGGCGGTGTTATTAACCAAGGTGGATATGTTACCTCACTTCAAATTTGATGAGGGGAGATTTGTATCTGATATAAAGAAGATAAAAGACGTTCCGATATTTAAGGTGAATTCTCTTACGAGAGAAGGAATAGATATCTGGGTAGATTGGTTGAGAACCCTAAAATGAGAAGGGCTCACTGGAAGATTGGAATAGCACTTGGTGCGGGTTCTGCAAGGGGGCTTGCACATATTGGTGTGCTGAAGGTCTTGGAGATGGAAGGTATACCTGTTGATTATATAGCGGGTTCGAGCATAGGTGCAGTAATTGGTGCCTGTTATGCGTGCAGAGGGGGAAGGGCGTCTGATGTGGAAGAGATGGTTCATCAGTTCGACTGGAGATATATGGTTAGGTTTATGAGCTTGTATCTTCCAAGAATAAAGACGCCTGAACCTGAGGGGATACTATCTTTTTTGCGAGAAAGACTGAAGGATAAGGGGATAGAAAATTTGTCTATACCCGTATCAATAGTTGCTACGGACCTCTTCTCTGGTGACCGTGTAGTCTTCAAAAAGGGCAGTATGTTTAAGGCTCTTTCAGCTTCTATAGCAATTCCCGGTATGTTTTCTCCAGTATATTATGCAGGGAGATTTTTAATAGATGGAGGTGTTATAGACCCTGTTCCTGTTGATGTTGTGAAGAATATGGGTGCAGAAGTAGTGATAGGGGTTGATGTTTCTCCTTCTTTGTCTTTGAAATATGAGAGCTATGTTAAGGGAGTGTCTCACTCATTCTGGCGTAGAATCTTATCATCGAGCTGGGGAAAAGTTATAGCTGGCTTTCTGGAAAGGAGAAATGATGGTGATGATGAGATAGATACCGAGGAGATTGATACCCCGGATATACCGTTTCCATCTCCCAGAATGGTGCTGCTTCAGGCTATAGATATAATGTTTAGGAGGATTACGGAGGATGTCCTTGGTAGGTCTTATGTGGATATCGTTATAAGGCCAAAAGTTGGTGGTATTCCTTCAAGCTCTTTTTCAAGGGCAAGGGAGATAATAAGGTTGGGTGAGGAAGCTGCCATTTCATCTCTTTCGGACATAAAGTCTATTGTGAGGAAGAGATGGTATCATTATGTGACAGGTAAGAAATTCTGAAAAAATTTTGTCACACACCTTGACAAAATTTGACCTTTGTGGTATCTTATTTATGGTTTGGTGTTAGCACTCTAATGTAGTGAGTGCTAAAAGGGGGTGAAGGAAGCCGTGGGAGAAGAGCTTACTGAGAGGCAGAAGAAGGTGTTGCTTTCTGTGATTCAGGATTATATATTGATGGCAGAACCTGTTGGCTCGCGGAATGTTGCTAAAAGATATATGGCAAATGTGAGTCCTGCTACTATAAGGAATGAGATGGCAGACCTTGAGGAGATGGGTTACCTTTATCAGCCTTACACTTCTGCTGGAAGGGTGCCCACGGATAAGGCATATAGATTTTATGTAAATTATCTGTTGAAGAATGAACTCTTTCAGGGGGTAGAGGATGGCTTTTTGAAGGAAGAAATAAGGGAGCAGCAGATGGAAATAGATACACTTTTGCAGAGGGTTGCAAGGCTTTTGTCAGATTCTACCAGCTATCTTGGATTGGTGCTTACCCCTTTGGTGAGAGAAATTGTTCTGGAAAAGGTCAGGTTGGTACCTTTGGATAGTACTCATGTATTGCTGGTCATTGTTTCTAAGAAGAGTGGAATCATGAGTAAGGTAATAGATTTTGTGGAG
>JAGHAJ010000253.1 GCA_021161545.1 Synergistota bacterium
AGGCTGGCGGGGGCGATACTAATAGATATAAACGAGGAATGGGTAACCGGCAGGATGTATTTAAACATGGAAAAGTGAAGCTATGAGAGGGATACAGGCAATTTTACAGCAATCTCTTGACACAGCCTTTTACACAATTATATGGACTTAATTCTGGAACATATCTTCAATACCTATCTGTGTTTTGATCCGATTTGGGTACTTGACTATGACAATAAATGTTGTTATAATTTTAGTGGTACAAAGTTTGTTACAAAGGAGGTACTAAGATGATGGGCAACAAAGTTAAATTGCGGTACCTTTCCCACTCTGCCTTTTTGCTCACTACTGAAAGAGATGTGAAGGTTATTATTGACCCTTATGTGAGTAATAATCCGAATGCTCCCTTTAGTTTGGATGAGATTCCAAGGATTGACATAGTTATTGTAACTCATGCCGCGTTTGATCACTTAGGAGATGCGTTCTCCCTAGTTAGGAGAGATGGTGCTTACCTAGTTTGCGATGTTTTAGTCCGACAAATGGCTTATACAGAAGGGATTTCTAAGGATCAGGTTAAAAGCTGTAGTTACGGAGGTACGGTTGAGCGGAAAGGGGTTTCTATTCGAGCTTTGCAAGCTATGCATGTAAATTCGATAGTAAATGATGAGGGACAGTTAAGTTTAGGTATACCTCTTTCTTTTTTAATTACCACATCGGATGGGCTCCGGATTTACCATGCAGGAGATACTTGCATCTTTAGCGATATGAAGCTAATAGGCCAGCTTTACCGGCCACATATAAGTTTAATTCCTGTTGGGTCTGCTTCACCTCAATATGGAAAAGACCTACCGCCTGTTGAAGCTGCAATGGCTGCTCAATGGATAGGTAGCGAATTCACTATACCCATTCATTATTGGGATTCTAAAGACGCTACTGAGTTTTATGACATAGTTGGCCATCTTGTCCCTTGGATGGAAGTAAGAGTTATGGAATATGGGGAGGAATTGGAGTTCTTGGTTATAAAGCAAGGTGCCCGCACGACTTTTATACTGCAAGAGAGAGAATGGTGAGATTAGCTCTTAAAGGAGGTGATGAATTTAGCTTAATCTGTTAGGTGTGTTGTGTTAATTGACTAAGATTGGGAGGTGAAAATATGATTAGGAGGATAGGAATAGGGGGAATGGTGGTGATTCTTAGTTTGTTTTTGTGGATACTGCCTGTTTTGTCCCATGTTACTGTGGTTCGCTTTGCCGCAACTTCTATGACTGCTGGTACCTATATGTTGGGAGTTGGGTGGTCTAATGTGCTAAGGAAGTATGCACCCAATATTCGCATGGTGTGTTTGGCTAAAGGGGGAACAACGAAGCTTCTCAGGGGGATGGTGAATGGTAAATGGGATATAGCATTTATTGGTTCTCCTCATCTTGTGTGTGCGAAGAAGGGAATATTACTTTTCAAGAGAGAAAAAGCTTATTCTAAGAGAAAGTACTACGATCCAACACGCGTACTCTTTGCCATTACTACAGGTTGGGCTAACTATGTTGTTCGGGCAGATTCTGGTATTCACACCGTCCTTGATTTGAAAGGTAAGAAAGTAGACCTTGGTATGGCAGGTGGTTTTGGTGGTGTTATGACCAAGGCTGTTTTTAAAGCGGAGGGGTTAGATATAGAGAAGGGAGATTATAAGGGGATATATGTTCCTGTAGATCAAGCTATGGACCAGCTTCGTGATAATACTGGTTTGAGCGTTGCTCTGGTGTGGGGTGGAATTCCACAACCGCTTATAACAGAGCTCTCCGCTAAAATACCACTCCGTTTGCTAAGCTTGACTAAGAAAGGGTTTAGGAGATATCAAAAGAGCTTTGTTGTTGGTCCCTATACGCTCTTGAAGATTATTTCGCCTGAGGAAATAAAAGAGGCCTATAAAGGAAGGGTCATCAATACTTCTCCCGTCTATACGTGGACAGTTCCTTTGATGGTAGTGGTGCGAAAAGATATGAGTAAGAAGTTAGTGTATACATTAGTTAAAGTTTTTTGGGAACATCTCAACGAGGTTAAGAGTGTTTCTAAGCAATTGAAGAGCGTATCTATCAAAACAGCATTAAAGAGATTGTCGGCACCATTGCACCCGGGCGCATTAGAGTATTATAAAGAAGTAGGTGCATTGAAATACTATGAAAATCTGACATATTAGGGATAGCGGAGCATTTCCCTTGGGGATGAATACATTTATCCCCAAGGGAATTTTAGTGGATGTAAGTAAAGGGGTGAGTGTAAAGTGGAGCTTTCTCCAAAGTACAGAACTTATGTGATATTTAAGGAATACCTTCTAAAGGTGCTCGCTCTTTCTCTTAGCCTATTTATTATTTTTACTATAGTAAGAGGGCAATTCTCTGTGGGAATTCAGAGAGGTACTGTACTTATGTTGGGGAGCCTTATGGTACTTCTTAAACCGCGAAAGGAAATTATTATCCCTCGTGCTTTTTGGTTGAGTGAAATCTTTGATTGGATATCTGCAGCTTTAATTGTTGGTTGCACATTGTATGTGTATATAGAATGGTTTGATATGGCAGAGTATAGAGCTGGTGCTCCTAATACGGGCGACTTGATTCTTTTTGTTATTACTATCTTAGTTGTGTTTGAGATTACACGGCGTACATCGGGTTTCATTGTACCGATGGTTGCATTGGCCTTTTCGATATACGAGGTGTTTGGTGAATACTTTCCAGGGATATTGTACCATCCGAATGTGCCTATTAAGGAGTTTTTAGAGGGGTCTTTTGGTACATCGGGTATTTATGGCATAGTTCTTTCAGTTATGGTAGGTATAATATATATTTTTATTATATACGGTGCTTTTCTTAGGGTTTCTGGTGCTGGTGATGTATTTATAGAGTTATCTTATATGCTGTTGGGCCGCTTTCCAGGTGGACCTGCACAAACGGCGGTTCTTTCATCTGCCCTGTTTGGTTCAATATCTGGTTCTCCTCCAGCAAATGTTGTGGCAACTGGGAATTTCACGATTCCTTTGATGAAGAAGGTAGGTTACAAACCGCACCAAGCTGCTGCAATAGAAGCGTGCTCTTCTACGGTAGGTCAGATTATGCCTCCTGTGATGGGGGTTTCAGCATTTATCATGTCACAGATAACTGGAATACCTTACCTCCGAATATGCTTAGCTTCTTTGCTTCCAGCAGTACTATTCTCATTTTCGCTTTTGGTTTTGGTCTATTTAGAAGCTAAGAAGGAGCAAATACCCTTGATACCTCGTAAAGACATTCCTCGTGTAAACATTGCCTTTATTCGTAAATTTATTATTTTGTCTTTTTCGTTAGGGATACTTGTTTTCATGCTTATTAGAGGTAATTCCCCTGCATTTTCAGCTCTTTCGGGGATAATTGCTTTAATTGGTGGGAGCTTTTTCGATAAGTCAATGCGAATGAGCCCTCGAAAGATTCTTAAGGCTCTAATAGAGGGTGCTCAGGATGGTCTTTCGATATTAGCTATTTGTGCTTTGCTTGGGATAGTCGTTAACGCGATCAACTCTACAGGAATAGGTTTGTTACTTTCTCAGTTGATAATATCTATTGTTAAGGATAGTTTGTCTCTAGCTTTAATTGTAACTATGATTTCGGCGATTATACTTGGTATGGGTTTACCAACTGTGCCGGCTTATTTGATGGTTGTATTGGTGGCAGGTAGAGCTTTGACCCAGTTAGGAATCCCTTTACTGTTAGCACATCTTTTTTCTTTATACTACGCTATTATAGGAACCATAACTCCTCCGGTATGTATTAGTGCTTATACAGCTGCAGGCATAGCAAAAGCAAAGCCCATGAAAACTGGGTTTACTGCTTGGTGGTACGGTTTGGTTGGGTTTGTGGTACCTTTTATTATGGTATACAATCCTGAACTTGGCTTCTTTAGAGGTACATACCTTTCTACTGTGATTGTTTTTGTGTTTAGTTTAGTGGGAGTGTTTTCTTTTGTGGCATTTGAGCAAGGTTTTTTACTTAGGCGTTGTGGCTTGATTTCTCGAGGTTTTTTGTTGTTAATGGCTGTGGCGATTTTTTATCCTTCTTATTGGACGAAGCTTGCGGGTTTAATAGGCTTTATTGGCATAATTTGCTATCAACTCAAAAAGAAAGAGGTGCAACCGATTTCGTAACAATGGGATGTTGGAGGTAGTTACATGGAAGAAGAGGTTTGGGAGTATAATTTGAGGGGGGAACTTAGGGGATGGATATTGTAATCAAGGAGGGTAGGTTAAGGAGGTTTTGTGAGAACATTTGCTTAAAAGTTGGAATGTTACCGCAAGATACCTTTGTGTTTGTTGATACTATAATCTTTGCAAGTTTAAGAGGTATTGATTCTCATGGTATTATGCGTTTCCCGTTTTACATTAAGCGATTGGAAAGAGGTGGGGCAAGAGTAAAACCCTGTATAAAGAAGATTGAGGAAGGGATTTCTACAGTTTTAGTTGATGGTGACAGTGGAATGGGCCAGGTGGTAAGTATGTATGCAACGAATGAAGCTATTGCCAAAGCGCAGAAGTCGGGTGTGTCTGTAGTGGGAGTTAGAAACAGTTCTCATTTTGGTGCAGCTTCTTATTATTCTGTAAAAATGGCAGAAAAGGGTATGGTTGGGGTTTCTATGAGTAACACCTTGCCCATAATGGCTGCGTGGGGTGGTAGTAGTAGAGCTATTGGTAATAACCCAATAAGTGTTGCAATCCCTTATGAGGAAGGGAAACCTATAGTGCTGGATATAGCCATGAGTAAGGTAGCAGGTGGGAAGGTGAGGCTGGCGGCAAAAGAGGGGCGAAAAATACCATTTGGTTGGGTGTTGGATATAGGGGGTAAGGAGACCAATGATCCCGTGAATTTCGTGAAAGGAGGTGCATTGTTACCCTTTGGTGAGCATAAGGGTTACGGATTGGCTGTAATTGTAGAAGTATTAGCTGGCGTTCTTACCGGAGCAGGAATGTTGCATGAGGTAAAATCCTGGCTTAAGACTCCTGAGGCTCCAACGAATACTGGGCATTGTTTTATGGCCATAAGTATTGAGAGCTTTATGCCCATGAGAGATTTTAAAAAGAGATTGGATTGGATGGTAAAAGAACTTAAATCTACCTCTCTGTTGAGTGGCTTTGAGGAAATTCTTGTACCAGGGGAGATAGAATATAGGATAGAGAGACAAAGGAAAATAGAAGGAATTCCGGTTTCGATTGAAATATGGGAAGATTTGAAAAGGTTATCAAAGTATTATGGAGAACCTTTAGATGTGAGTTAAAGCGGTAAGTGTGGGGAGAACTTTAGTAGGGATGTGTTTATCTAAACTTTCAAGGAATAGAGGAAAATGGGGAGAGCTTGTGGATGTTTGCTTTTTACTTTGTTAGGAATGAAACTTTTAAAAATGTATGTCGATAGATTTCAACAATAGTTATATGTAGTGAGTGGTTTTGCACTTGATTTTTACAAAAATTGTTGTATAATATAATATGTAACAATTAATGTAGCAAACAGGAGGCAGTGAGAGAATATGAAAAGGTTTAAAGTGATCATTACGGGACCAAAGATAGCTGAAGAGGGTATGCAAATGTTAGAAAAGGAATGTGTTGTTGTCTATCTGGAGCCTTATCCTACTGTTGTAGATTTAATGAAGGCGGTAAGAGAAGAGGTAGCGGATGCGCTTCTTGTAAGGACAGGCCGTATAACCTCTGAAGTTATTGAGGCTTCACCTAACCTAAGGGTTATTGCAAAGCATGGTACGGGTGTCGATAACATTGATGTAGCTGCTGCAACTGCAAGAGGTATACCTGTGTTGATTGCCACCTTTGCAAACTATGAGTCGGTTGCTGAACACGCTTTAGCCTTAATGTTTGCATTGGCAAGAGGAATTCCATGGTTGGATTCTCGAATCCGAAAGGGTTATTGGGATAAGATGGACTATAAAGGAGAAGAGTTGTTTGGTAAGACTCTAGGCGTAATTGGATTTGGTCGCATAGGTCGCAGGTTGAGAGAATTGGTAAAACCCTTAGAAATGAAAGTCCTTGTATACGATCCCTTCTTGGAGCCGATGGATTTTCCTATGGATGTTATTCGAGTGGATAAGTTAGATACCTTACTTGAATCGTCTGATATTGTGAGTATTCACTGCCCTCTCACGGAAAAGACAAAACATCTAATTGGAGAAAGGGAGTTAAAACTGATGAAGAATACAGCATGGCTAATAAATACTGCTAGAGGGAAAATTGTGGATGAGAAAGCCCTTATTGAGGCACTTAAACTTGGGGAAATAGGTGGGGCGGGTATAGATGCTTTCTATAGTGAACCACCTGATAGTGGGAGTGTGCTCTTTAACATGGAAAGGGTTGTAATGACTCCCCATGTTGGAGGTGTTACTAGGCAATCGCTGGTGAGGATGGGAGAAACCTCTGCGAAGAATGTACTTGATATTCTTAAGGGGATAAAACCAGACGCAAGGTACATAGTTAACCCTGAAATTTATAAATAAATTTGAGGAGGTTGGTTTTAGTGAAAACGGCAGGTAATCTCAGAGAGATGCTAAGGAGCGGTAGAACTGCAGTGGGAGTTGTGGTAGATTCATACAGTCCAACAATAGTAGAAGTTGCAGGTTATAGTGGCCTAGACTTTGTTAGGATAGATGATGAACATGCATGGAGACGAGATGACTCTATGGAACATATGATTAGAGCGGCTTACGTAGCTCATATTACTCCTATAGTTCGTGTGGATAAGAATGATATTGATGTCATTGGAAAAGCACTATGTTTGGGGGCTAGCGGGATAATAGTTTCGAATATTGTTGATAGGACTGAAGTTGAAAGAGCTGTAAAAGCTGCAAAGTTTCCGCCTGTAGGTGTTCGAGGCTACTCAAGTATGTGCTTTTCGGGGCATTGGGGGGCTAGATCGGGCAGGGAATGGGTGGAGTGGAGTGATAGAGAAAGCGTAGTGGGTATTATGATAGAAAATAAAGACGCGATAAATAAGCTTGATGAGATATTTTCTGTTGATGGACTGGACTTCGCTCTTTTTGGTTTTTCTGATTATTCTATGTCCTTGGGTTTTCGTGAACCTAAAAGAAACCACCCGGAGGTTCAAGCAGCTTTGGTTAAGACAGTAAAAGTTGCTAGCAAGTATGGTAAGGTTGTGGCAGTTGGTTTAGGCAAGGCGTGGAAAGAAGATATTGATAGATATACTAAGTTAGGTTGTAGGATGATAGAACTAGGGCATGATGTAGCTATACTTAGGCGAACATGGGCAGAAATGAGAGCACATATTAAGTAAAGCAATCATCTTATTAGAGAACCTTAGAGCTTCTCGGTATACCAGGGAGAGGGGGTGAAAAGTTTTGGAGCGAAAGCTAATGTAATGAGGACAGCACTGACTGCTTGGAAGTTAGGGTTAGCTATATTCTTATTACCGTACGCTTTTGTTTACAATCGGTCTCTTTTAATGGTAGGGAAACCTATGGAAATAGCA
>JAGHAJ010000212.1 GCA_021161545.1 Synergistota bacterium
CAAGGACTTACCTTGAAAGTATTGGAGCTGTTGAGAGAAGCAGTTGACGATACAGATGCGTATATTGTTGGTGGAGCGGTAAGAGATGGTTTTCTTGGCAGGATGCCAGAAGACATTGATGTGAGTGTAGCTGAGCATGGTATTTCCCACTTTATTCAGACGATTTCCTCTATAACAGGTGCAAGAGTTGTTGTGTTAGGTGAGAGGAAAAAATCACTTTACATGATTTCACCAAAGGGCATGCCCAGAATTGACATTACCATACTTGATGGAGATATACACACGGACCTTGCACAAAGAGATTTTACGATAAATGCAATGGCGATTGACATAAAGAGTGGTGCTGTTCTGGACCCATTCGGAGGCATGAATGACATACAAGATAGGATTGTGAGGATGGTCTCTATAAGAGGATTCGAGGCCGACCCACTAAGGATTGTGCGGATGTATAGATTCTCTGCCGTGCTTAATTTTGAGATAGATGAGCATACAAAGATGTGGGCTTTGATGTCTGCAGATGCGCTTAGAGGGGTGTCTATGGAGCGTGTAAGAGATGAACTTTTTAGGATACTTTCTGTTGATGCTTCTTGGAAGATTATTTCCTCCATGGAAAACGACTGTGTATTACAAAAGCTGTTTCCTGTTGTGAAATATATGGTTAGAGTGAAGCAGGGTGAATATCATCATCTTGATATTTGGGGACATAGCCTGCTCTCTCTGAGAATGTTGGAAGAGACTGTGAGTAGCACTCGAGGTTCTTTAATTCATCCGGAAGTGGTTGATTATCTTGATTGTAAACTTGTTGGTGGTAGGAAGAGGGGACAGCTGTTGAAGCTTGCTATGCTATTTCATGACGTTGGTAAACCCTTCACTATGAAGGTGTCTCAGGGGGAAATTCACTTTTGGGGTCATCAGGATGTGGGAGCGGATATTATTCGGAAAATTGCTGCAAAATTGAGGCTTTCAAATGAAGAACAGGTGTTTCTCTCAAAGCTTGTTTTTTGGCACATGTTTCCTATCTTTCTCTTGAAATTACACAAAAAGGGGGAAGATTATAAAAGACATTTGAACAGATTTTTGACAAGGGTGGGAGAGGATGTTATTGGTGTATTTTTGCTTTCCTATGCAGACCTTAGTGCATCAAGGGGCCCTTTATCAGATAAAGATGACCTAAATGTATTACTTGATATAGCGCAGGACACAATAGATTACTACTTTATTAAGGTAAAGGGTATGTATGTAAATCCTCCTTTGCTCAATGGGTATGAGATAATGCGTGTCCTTAATATTCCTCCAGGACCTATAGTTGGTAGAATAAAAGATGAGTTGCGGATGGTGCAGCTAAGTGGTATTATAAGTAGCAAAGATGAGGCTTTAAGATGGTTAAAGAAAAACTATGGTGAAAGGAGTGATTAGGTGCTACAAAAACTCCTTACCGATCCGGTGTTTCAGTTTGGGGTTGTACTGATACTCGCAATCGTGGGTGGATATGTTGCTAATAAGTTTAAGCTACCAAGGGTTAGTGGCTATCTGCTTGTGGGCATTCTCATAAGTCCGGGTGTTTTTGGTCTGGTTTCTCCAGAGTTTCTTAATGTAGGTAAGATAGTGACAAATTTTGCATTGGCAATCATAACTTATTCTATAGGAGGTAGTTTGAGATGGAATACTCTGAAGAAACTGGGGAAGAGAATTACACTTATTACTTTCTTTGAGGCTGAAACTGCATTTATATGCGTTATACTTGCAGTTACTGGGTATTATTGGATAGTTGGTCACCCTGCTGGTACACTGCTTGATTATCTTGCTATTGCTCTTTTGTTTGGAGCAGTTGCTTCACCTACGGATCCTACGGCTACCCTTGCTGTGGTGCATGAATACAGGGCAAAAGGAAACTTTACATATACGCTTTTGGGTGTTGCAGCATCAGATGACGCTCTTGGCATAATGAACTACAGTGTTGCTATTATCCTTTCTATGGCGATAATGAAAGGTGGTCACTTGCATGGTGGTCAGCTTGTCTGGATGCCTCTTAAGACTATAATTTTGTCTATAGCTCTTGGTGTGGCTTCAGGGCTTGTTCTTGCTTTTTCTGGGAAGAAGATTGAAGGAGCAGGCAGTGCTATCATACTCATAATAGGTGTGTTATTTTTGGCGTTTGGCCTGTCGCATTACTTTGGATTAGATGAATTGCTTACCACGATGACTGTAGGTGCTACAGTAGTGAATAGTGGTGTTGATATGCGTAAAATGTTTGCTAACATAGAGCATTACTATGAGGAAATTGTATTTGCAGTATTTTTTGTTATAGCTGGTGCTGCAGTTAATCTTCATGTGCTATTAAGTAGTAGTATCTTGGTTTTGGTCTTTGTTGCTTCAAGGGCAGTAGGCAAGTTTGGTGGCGTTAGGGTTGGTGCTTGGTTATCTGGTGCACCTTCGAATATCAGGAAGTATCTGGGATTTGGTTTGATACCTCAAGGTGGAATAGTGGTTGGCCTTGCATATTTGATGAGTCAGAAGCCAGAGTTTTCCAGCTATTCATCGGCGCTTCTTAATGTTACTCTGGGAGCTACTGCTATCCATGAAATATTGGGACCTATTTTCTCCAAATATGCCATAGAGAAGTCAGGTGAAATCAAGGAAGGCGGTGAGTAGGGGATGAAAGTTTCTGAGGTGTTAGAGATTATCCCGGGATTGGAAGAAAGTGTCATAATAAGAGAGGATGCCTCCTTGGAAGAATTGGCTTCGGAAGTGGTAAAAAAGAAGGTAAAAAGAAATGCCTATGTGATTGATAGCAAAGGAAGACTTATAGGTTATGTTCCGCTTAAAAAGCTGGCGAATAACTTGCTTTTGGATTATCTGTCGAGCTCAAGCTACAAGGTAAGGCTTACGAGGAGTATAATAGATGCAATGACCTCTGAGAAAGTGGGAGATATAACAATAAGGAGTGTTGTGAGCTGTAGGTTAGATGAAGATGTGGAAGAGGTGATAGAGAGGTTGCTTGAGATGGATATAGAGGAGATGCCGGTGATAGATGCTGACGGTAAGATCGTTGCTCGATTTGGTTTGACAAATATACTGGAACTTTGGTTAAAGGAGAGGGAGAAACA
>JAGHAJ010000117.1 GCA_021161545.1 Synergistota bacterium
AGCAATATGAAGATAGTTGGTGTTGACATAAATGGTGCATTTGCGGAGTATGTATCACTACCGGAGGTTGTTGTGTGGAAGAATAAAGAAGGTATTTCACCTGAAATTGCTGCCTTACAGGAACCTTTGGGTAGTACGTTCGAATCAGTTATGGTAGAAGACATTGCGGGAAAGGTTGTTTTGGTCTTGGGATGCGGTCCAATGGGTTTGCTTGCTATCGCTGTAGCCAGATTGGGCGGGGCTGCAAATATAATAGCTACTGAGATAAATGATTACAGAAGAAAACTTGCTGTAGATATAGGTGCTGATTATGTATTTGACCCGGCTGGAGATGGAGTACATTCCAATGTGATGGGGATTACAGGTGGTAAGGGGGTAGATGTTGTTATAGAGATGTCGGGTAATCCTGCAGCACTTTCATTTGGCCTTGATATGGTAACCGCAGGAGGTAGGGTTTCTCTTGTTGGACTGTTTTCTGGGAATGTGAATATGGAGCTTACAAGTAAAGTAATATTCAAGGGTGTGAGGCTATATGGAATAACCGGCAGAAAGTTTTATTCTACATGGGTTAAAATGGGTAACCTTTTGGCTTCTGGTAGGCTTAACGTGCTTAGCAGACTCATAACTCATCGCTTCGGATTAAGTGATTTTGAAGAGGCATTTGACCTAATGAACACGGGTAATTGTGGTAAGGTGATGTTATCTGTGGTATAATGGGGTAGTAGATAACTGCTTGGAGGATGAGGGATTATGAGAAAAGGTATGGGTATAGTAGTCTTGGTGTTGGTTGTTTTTGTGGGGGTGGCGTATGGGGGGCTGTCTCTTCCTACCGGAGCAAATATTAATACCTCTTTTTTGCCTCAAGCTCTGCTTAGGAATATCAAATCTTTGAGTCTCGGTGCGCAGCTTCAGTTTAACCGGTATTTGTTGCGTTTTATGAAGGAGAATGCAGCAGATATTGTGAAAATCACACAGGACAGGTTGCATCTGATGCTCTTGATGTGGTCCAAGAAACCGGATTATGATGAGGTTATAAGGGTCTTTGATGACATGATGAAAGTGCAGACGCGTCTTTCCACTAAGTTTATCAGATACTATGTTGAGTGGTTAAAGAGGCTCCGCTTAAGAGACAGGATGAAGCTGATGTTCAGGCCTGCTTTCATGGAGAGGTTAAAAGCACCTACCAGTAGTAAAGCCAAAAACCCGCACCAGAAGAAGGTAGGGAAGGTTAAGAACAAAAAGGAGGATTGATGGTATATGAAGAAAGTTTTGATGGTTTTTGTGATAGTTTCTCTTCTGCTTATTCCTGTTATGGCTATGGCTTCTGGAGCGAATACGGGTAAAAAGAGTATGTATCAAATGGTGACGGACAGGTATTTTGAAGGTGCATACAATTATTATCAAGAAGGTTTTTACAACATGGCCATTCGTTTTTTCAAGCTTGTTCTGCATCGTGACCACAAATACAAAAAGGCTGCATATTGGCTTGCAAGAAGTTACCATGCAATAGGTAGTTTAAAGAGGGAGCTCAATGCATGGAGATTGGTTTTAAGAATAGACCCAAGGGATAAGGTAGCCAAATACTTTGTGAAGAAGGTATCTGCACAGCTGAAATATGGTAGAAAGGCCTATGATTATTATGAGAAGGCCTACTTTCTGTATAAGAAGGGAAAACTGGAACAGGCACTGGAGATGTACAAAAAGGTAGTTTCCATGAACCCTAAGTTCACAGCAGCCTATTATTGGGTTGGAAGAGTGTATCATGAGCTTGGGAGATATGATGAAGAGATACCTTATCTCAAGAAGGCGTTGGAGTTGAATCCCAATTACAATGATGTAAAGTATCTCTTGAGGCTTGCAGAAAAGAGGCAACCTCTATCTTCTAAATGAAACAAGCTCTTGTTTGGATAGCTGTAGCACTTATGTTTTTTGTGTTCTTTTCATATCGTTACAGTGGGATGCAGGAGAGGAAGATATCTTCCCCTTCTGCTGTTGATAATAATCACAATGGTTTCCCTGATACGGTGGAGCTATATGGTGATGATGCCGTTAACTTTTACAGATGGTTTGCTTCTATAGCGATTAGTCAGTCCTATATGAGAAGCAAGAACTGGAGCAGGGAGTATGATGACTGCTCCGGACTTGTCAGGTTTTCCTTTGTGGAGGCACTCAAAAAGCACACGCCTGACTGGTTTGAACAGTATCCTTATCTGTTTGCTGCTGATATTCCTTCTGTAAAGAATTACAATTATCCGAATGTGCCTGTACTTGGGATATCTGTTTTTAAAGTAGGCAAGGACAAGTTTGGTAGAACTGCAACTGCAAAGCAGCTTATTAGATATAATCTTCGTCAGGAGAATAGGACTTTAAGAGACCTGAAAGTTGGAGATATAGTTATTTTCTTCCAGCCATCTTCAAAAAGATATGTCATGGTGGTTTTTTGCGGAAACGCCCTGTATGCTTGGCAGCAGTGTGGGTATAAAGGTTATGTTATTAAGAGGGCATCCCGTTTACCTCCTGAAGGAGAACTCATGGGTGTGTACTCCTGGATAATAGCTCGCAGGGAGCGATAATTTGGACGTTTACCATCTATTTTCCATCTTTCTTGTTGGCGTTGGCATAAGTGCTTTCGGAAACATGATAGGTTTTGGAGGAGGGGTGTTTTTAGTGCCTGTTCTTGTTGCTGTGTTTGGTATTCCCATACACCAAGCAGTGGGTATTTCTATACTTTCTATACTGCCAGCAGCCCTTATAGCGACGGTGGAGAACTTGAGAAAAAAGAGGATAGATGTAATGGTGGGTATAATACTGGAGGTACCGACGGCTGTCGGAACGGTGCTTGGGAGTATACTCTGTTCGCACATGTCATCGTGGTGGTTGAAGGTTGTATTTGCATCTATAGTCTTTTTAATGGCAGTCGGCATGTTTTTGAGGGAGCGTGTGACCCTTAAAGTGGACTTACTTGCATCCATTAATCATTTGCCACCGGTTGTAAGAGGGACTAAAGGTGGTAGTGAATATGCAGTGGGTGTGCCTCTGGCAGCACTGGTAGGTGTGGGAATAGGAGTAATGGCAGGTTTACTTGGAATTGGTGGTGGATTCTTGAAGACACCTGTTATGGTAATGCTGTTTGGCATACCAGCGGAGGTAGCTGTTGCCACATCTCTGTTTATGATAACCTTTACTAGTGGGATTGGTAGTATATCTCATGCTTATCTTGGTAATATTTACGGTGTACTTGCTGTAGTAATACCAATATCCTTTGCCTTTGGCTCTGTTATAAACATAAAATGCTTTAGAGGTATAAAGAGGAAGAAACTGAATAGTCTCATAGGTATAGGTTTGCTAATCTCTGGAGTTATTGTGTTATTGCGCTGACGCTTTCAACTTCTTAAGTAGCTTATCAAATAGATGAACTGTGTTCTTTACAGTATTGTAGACTCTTCGTGCCACATCTTCATTGTAGGTATGGGAGGTAAGATTTCGAGCTTCGAGGTAGTGTAAAATAATTGCTGTAAAAGTTGGAAATGGCCCTGTATCCCGGTAAAATAAGAGAAACCACCCAAACCAAAGGAGGGATACAAGGCCATGAGAAAAAATAACAGTTTTCCTGAGAGTATTATACACCAATTTCTTCAGGATAACGAGGAGGGAATGAAACAAATTTTGACATGGTTTTTGAACGCCATAATGGATCATGAAGCACAGTCTCAAGC
>JAGHAJ010000116.1 GCA_021161545.1 Synergistota bacterium
GAAATATCTACTAGGATGGGCTATCCTATGAGTTACACTTCTACCTCTGAAATAATGGAAGAAATAGCCTCCGTCACGCCGATATATGCAGGCATATATCATAGAAGGTTAGAGAATGGTGGTATCCCTTGGCCATGTACCTCGGAAGAGCATCCTGGCACACCGATACTCTATACTGAAAGGTTTAATCATCCAGATGGGAAAGCAAGAATAATACCAGTTGAATATAAAGAGCCCCCGGAGTTACCAGATGAAGAGTACCCCTATTTGCTTTCTACAGGGAGATGGCTACAGCATTTTCATACTGGTACTATGACGAGAAGGTCTGAACCGATAAATGCGTATAAGCCGGAGGTATTGTTTGAAATCAATCCCAATGATGGTGAGAGATTGGGGGTAAAAGATGGGGAAATGGTAAGAGTAAGTTCGAGGAGAGGAAGTATAAAAGGTAAAGTCAAGCTTACAGATAGATCTATGCCTGGAATGGTTTTTATACCTTTTCACTTTTCCGAGGCAGCAGTGAATCTGCTTACAAGCTCTGAGTTTGATCCTGTCGCCAAGATACCGGAATTCAAAGTAAGCGCGGTTAAGATTGAAAAGGTGTAGATAGAATGTATCCCGTTTCTCTAATAGTGCTTGCGGGTGGTAAGTCTCGGAGGATGGGAGTACCGAAGTCTGTTTTGAGGATAAGTGGGAAGATGCTAATAGAATATATAATTGAGTCTATTGGAGGGCTCTTTGAAGAGATAGTAATGGTTGTAAAGGCACCGCCGTATCCTGTTAGCACATATTATAGAATTGTATTTGATAGATATGAAAATTCTGCACCTCTTATTGGTATATTTACAGGCTTGAAAGAGGTGCAGAATTGTTATGCCTTTGTGATTGGTGTAGACATGCCATTTGTTGTGCCGGGATTAGTTGAGTATCTTATTTCTATTATTGAAAATGAGGATGTTGTTGTTCCCGTGGTAAGGGGCTTTTATGAGCCATTATTGGCAGTCTACAGCAAGAGTATCCTGAATGTGATTGAGGAGCGTATAAGAACAAACGACTTAAAGGTATCTTCGTTATACGACAGCATTCATGTCTGTGAAGTTCCAGAGAGCCGAATAAGGGAGAAAGATCCGCAGCTTCTTTCCTTCCTGAATTTAAATACACCCAGAGATGTCAGTTTTCATTATTCATCTTTTCCCTGAATTCCAGGATTTTTTCCCGTATTTTGTCAGGAGCTGGCAATCCCTTTGCGTGCATTTCATATTCAGATGTACCAGATGATGCAATCATTATATCTCCTATATTTATAATCCTTTGTATCAGGTTTTGTTTTATGTCGATTGTCCTTATATCTCTAATGAATATCTCTTTGATATCCTTGGAAAGCACACCCCTTCTTAAAACTACCCTGTCATCATATACTATGAACTTCAGGGATAGCTTTTCCCACAGTATTACGAGTAATGTAACTATAATGCATCCTAACATTAAGTACAGCGATACCTTCCAATACATATAATTCACATGTGTGAAGAAGCCTTTGTATTTCAGATACATGATCCCGATGGGTATGAGTATCCAGCATACCAATATATGCCAGAAAAAGTTCCACCATGACGGTCTTGCACTTATCAAGACAATCCCTCCTCACTTAATTTCTCAGCGTTAACGAACTACCTACATGTAATTCTATGTATTCTGATTTGTATCTTTCTTTGAGAAATCTCCTTGTAAAATCCCCACTACAATGAATTGCAGCAATCCTTTTGGTTCCTAAACTTATTAGGTTCTCAATGACACGTTCTATCTTTCTGTGACTACTATTGAGTAGATGGAAACCACCTATTACAGCATATATAGAAGTGTTAAGTCCTTTAAGAGCAAATCTTGCCATCTTGTCTACTCCTGGATGGCTACATCCTACAAGCAATAGTAATCCTTTCTCTTTAAGGTTTATTGCTAATGCTTCTTCATATGGTGGACCATATAGTTCTCCTACTATATAAACACCCTCTGCTACTTCTTTTGTGTGTGATATTTTTACGGGATTGAGTCCCATGTGCTTTATCCACTCGAATGAGTTGGAGCTTAGCTTCTCTGGGACGTAAACTTTTAGTTTTTTCCCTGTAATGGTAGCTATGGCTGGTAGCCCTCCTATGTGATCGTAGTGCTCATGTGATATAGCAACGAATGCTATGTCCTTGAGATTTACTCCAAGTTTTTTTGCATTGTATATAAGGTCATCAGGATCTGGACCGGTATCCCATAAGAACTTTGTATTTTGGGTTTCAACAAATATACTCAAACCCCATGGGTGACGCAATTCACCATACGGATGGTTGTCAACTAAGATGGTGAGTTTTACCCAATCTACAGCTTTTATTTCGTGGTTACCGTGTGAAAAAGCAGTTGTAGGTAAAAGACAAATTGCCATTGTCAAAAGTGTAAAAACTTTCATTCTCTCACCTCCCCCTTAATTTTACCACAATAAAAAAGGGCAGAGCTGATGCCCTGCCCTGATAATTATTTGGTCCACCTTGCTTAATTGCCACTTAACATATCTTGCATATCTTTCTCAACTGTTGTTATGCTTCTTATATCAAATTTTTCAGCGAGGATTTTCAACACGTTAGGAGATACAAATGCAGGTAAGGTTGGTCCGAGCCGTATATTTTTTATACCTGAATACAGTAAAGCAAGCAATACTGCTACTGCTTTTTGTTCATACCATGCGATATTATAGGATATTGGGAGGTCATTTATGTCGTTAAGCCCAAGGGCACTTTTTAACTTTAGGGCTGTAACTATTAAAGAGTACGAATCGTTACACTGTCCTGCATCAAGTACTCTGGGTATGCCATCAATGTCTCCTAAGTCAAGCATGTTGTATCTGTACTTTGCACATCCTGCAGTAAGTATTACGGTGTCTTTGGGGAGCTTTTTTGCAAATTCGGTATAATACTCGCGTTCCTTGTGCCTTCCATCACACCCAGCCATGACAAAAAATCTCTTTATTTTCCCTGATTTTACTGCAGTAAGCACCTTGTCGAGGACACTTTCAACCGTGTTGTGTGCAAAGCCTATGGGAATCCTTTTTCCCGCTTTCTCTTTAAGGTTACCTAATTCAAGGGCCTTTCTAATTACTGGCGAAAAATCCTTTGGTCTTCCGTCGACTCTGTTTGGTATGTGTTTAACTCCAGGCCATGCCACAAGTCCTGTTGTAAATATTCTGTCTTTGTAGCTATTGAGTGGTTTTTGAATGCAATTGGTCGTCATGACAATTGGTCCATTGAATTCTGCAAATTCCTTCTGTTGTCTGTGCCATGACGATCCATAATTTCCTGCCAGGTGCTTATATTTCTTTAAGCCTGGGTATGCATTAGCTGGAAGCATTTCTCCATGTGTATAGACCTTTATACCTGTTCCTTCTGTTTGCTTTAGAATTTCTTCCAAGTCGAGTAGGTCATGTCCACTTACCAATATGCCTGGTGCAGGGTATGTACCTGTGTACACTTCTGTAGGTTCGGGGTGCCCATATGTAGATGTATTTGCCTTGTCAAGTAATGTCATTGCTTTTACTGCAAATTCTCCGGCTTTCATTACAGTGGAAATCAGTTCCTGAATGGTGACTCTGTCATTTGTTGTTATAATGAGAGCATCCTCAATAAAATGAAGTATCTCATCATTGAGGTGCTTTAATATGTATGCGTGGTCCGTATAAGCCGCTATACCTTTTAATCCGTAAATTAGGAGTTCTCTTAGCGAACGTATATCCTCGTCTGGAGTTGAAAGTACACCCACTTCTTTTCCCTTATTTAGCATGGCCTCTAAACCGTCAGAAGGTTTCCACGTGGCAGCATCATACAACTCCTCTGTGAATTTTCTTCCGTATCTTTCTTTGTATGCTCTTTCAAACTCGTTTCTTGTTTCATCTCTGATCTCTAAGGCCCTTTCTATTAATTCTATTAACCTGTTAGAATCGAAATTTACATTAGTTATGGTAGAAAATAGACCTTCAGCAATAAATAGCCCTGCTTTATTGGCTTTTAAACCAAGCTCTCTTAATTTTTTTGCCCATATGGAGATACCTTTGAGGGTGTATATTAGAAGGTCTTGCAGTGTTGCTACTTCATCTGTTTTACCACATACCCCTCGTACTGTGCATCCCTTGTTATTTAACGTCTCTTGGCATTGGAAACAAAACATAAGTTGCACCTCCTACTTTACAGATTGTTGATCTAATTATATTATAGTGCTGTAGTTGTCCTTTGTATGTAACAATTGTTACGAGGAGAGGAAAGTTGGATATTATTGATACTCTTTTAAAGCATCCAATATTTAGGGGCCTTGCCTTGGAGGAAGCCAATAGGCTGATATTGGATAGTAGAAATCATAAGGAAGTTTTTAGCAAGGATGAGTTTGTAAGGTATAGAGGTGATGAGTGTTCAAGTCTGTTTTTTGTGGTTAGTGGTAAGGTAAGGGCAGAAATGCAGGACCCAAAAGGTATAGTTTTGCTGTTGGAGATTATGGGCTTTCCTGCGCTTCTTGCACCTAACTTTATGTTTGCACAAAATGGCAAATTTCCAGTTAATGTTGTTGCTGTTGAGGATACTGCGGTGTGGATCATGCACAGAGATGTTGTGGTATCTGGATTCTATGAGTACCCAGCTTTTTTGATGAATTTTCTAAGAATTGTAGGAGATAAGACGGATTTTCTCACGCAGAAGCTATGGATATCAACAATGAATACCCTGAAGGAGAAGGTTATCGCTTACTTGTATAATCTAACAGAATATGGTAAAAAGAGCGCTTTCGAGCTTCCTATTATGAGGGAAGAGATGGCTAACCTATTTGGTGTGGAAAGACCTTCGCTTTCGAGAGTCGTTTCAGAGTTAAATAAAGAAGGACTGATAGAGATTAAAGGTAGAAAGGCAAGGATTATAGACTTTGAGCGTATCAAAACACTGCTGGAAATGTGATTTGAAAGGTAAGGTGAAAATATAGGTTTTGACTTTATTTTTAATTAACTTTGGTATAACCCTTGAAAATCGGATAAGGTTGAGTTATTATATAGACAGCTTCGGTATCGTTAACGTTAAATCTATTTTAAGGGGAGGGATGGTGTGGTGAAAAAGTGGCTGGTGGTCTTGTTGGTTGCGGTGGTTAGTGTAGGTATTCTGGGCCTCTTCGTTGCCGGTTCATTTGCTGGTACCAAGAATGAACTTGAGATATTTAGTTGGTGGACTGGTGGTGGAGAAGAAGAAGGGCTTAATGCATTGATAAAGCTCTTCCATCAGTTATATCCGGATGTTAAGGTTATCAATGCTACTGTTGCTGGTGGTGCAGGTACAAATGCGAAGGCTGTTTTGAAGACGAGGATGCTGGGTGGTAATCCTCCAGATTCCTTCCAGGTACACGCTGGTATGGAGCTGATTGATACTTATGTTATTCCTGGGATGATGAGGCCCATCACCAAGTATATGAAGGAGTGGGGTGCGTACAATAAGTTCCCTAAAGCGATACTTGATATGTGTAGCTACAAGAGAAATGTGTATTCTGTCCCTGTCAATGTTCACAGAGGCAATGTTGTCTTTTACAACAAGAAGATCGCTGCAGAAATAGGTATGACAAAACCACCAAAGACATGGAAGGAGTTTATAAAGTATCTAAAACTGGCGAAAAAACATGGCTACATAGGACTGGCACTTGGGGACAAAAATAAATGGACGGCGCTTCATCTGTTTGAGGATATAATGCTTGGCAAACTTGGTCCTAAGAAATATAATGGCTTGTGGAAAAACAAGGTTTCGTTTAATGACCCTGCAATTAAAGCAGCACTTGAAACGATGAAGGAGGTTCTTCCTTATATAAATACGGATCACTCTGCAATGACATGGCAGGATGCTACAAGACTTGTATTTAGTGGCAAAGCACTTGCTAATGTGATGGGTGACTGGGCTGAAGGCTATCTAAAGACATTAGGATGGAAACCGGGTAAACAGTTTGGGTGGTTTGCAGTTCCAGAGACAAGCAATGCCTTCATGGTGGTCTCAGATACGTTTGGACTTCCAAAGAAGGCGCCTCATCCTAAGAATGCTTTGAGATGGTTGAAGCTTCTGGCTTCTGTGAAAGCACAAGATGTCTTTAACCCTATAAAGGGGTCTATTCCTGCAAGACTTGATGCTGATAAGAGTAAGTATGATGTGTACCTGAGATGGTCTATGCATGACTTTGCAACGGTTGCCCTTTGTCCATCTATAATACATGGTTCTGCTGCACCTGAGGGTTTTGTCACAGCGCTTAATGATGTTATAAATAGGTTTGTTACAAAGAAAAATGTGGCTCAGGCAATGAAAGGAATCCTTCAGGATGCTGAGGATAACGGTTATCTTGTAAAGTAGAATTTTTGAGGCTACCCCACTGTAATCGGTGGGGTAGCCTCTTTGTTTATGGAGGAGTGATACTATCTTGAGGAGAAATCGTGGAGTTGGGCTCTTGGTTGTTCTACCTTCAATAGTGGCGATTGCAATATTTGTGTATGGTTTTATATCTTGGACTGTGCGAGTGTCTTTATCTAACTATAATAGTTTTTCTTCCCTGCTGCGGGGTGTGTATCGCTTTGTTGGGTTGAGAAACTATTATAGGATATTCTCTGACTGGAGGTTCCAGACAGATTTGTGGAATACGCTATTTTTTACGCTCTTTTTTATACTTGGGACAATAGCTGTTGGTATAGTTTTAGCGTTACTTATAGATAGTAGAATAAGGGGAGTGAAAGTATTTCAAAACATATTTCTATTTCCAATGGCGTTGGCATTTGTTGTAACTGGCACTACTTGGGGGTGGATATTCAATCCGGGTGATTTTCCCAAGGATCCTATGGGTGTAAACTTGCTTTTCAAGCAACTCGGATTATCCCACTTGCAATGGGGATGGTATACAACTACAGGGCATATAGGTCCATTTAATATTGCACTTATACCTATTATTATTGCTGCTGTCTGGCAGCTTTCTGGTTACGCGATGGCAATGTATCTTGCAGGACTAAGAGGAATCCCGAATTCGATAATTGAGGCTGCCAAGGTCGACGGTGCCACCCCTTGGCAGCTTTTCTGGAAAGTAAAATTCCCTCTCTTAAAGCCAATTACACTGAGTGCTATGATAATACTTGGTCATATATCATTAAAGATATTTGATCTCGTATATGCTATGACTGGCAGTGGACCTAATAATGTTACTGATGTTCCTGCTGTTTATATGTTTGAACTTACATTCAGAGCCAATAGATATGCGCTTGGTTCAAGTATATCCATAATAATGCTTGTGATGGTCGCGGTAGTTGTGATTCCTTATTTATTCTATTCTATGAGACAACAAAAGGAGGTAAGGCTGTGAATCAGTTTGATTATAGGAAGTTATGGCTGTATATGCTTTTAGTTGGATTCGCTGTATTTTACCTGATGCCGGTTTATGTACTTCTTGCTACTGGCCTAAAATCGCTAAAAGACGTTAGCGTTTCCACTATGTGGCTCCTCCCCACGCATCCATCATTTGAAGGGTTTGAGGGTGCCGTGAAAAAACTGGGACCCAATCTAAAGAACAGCTTTATGCTTGTTATACCGGCAACACTCATATCTGCATTTCTTGGTTCTATAAATGGGTATGTATTTTCTAAAGTAAGATTTAAAGGTGATAATGTAGTTTTTGCATTGATATTGTTTGGCATGTTTATACCTTACCAAAGCATACTCTTTCCACTTATAAGGTTCCTGCAATGGGTTGGGCTTTATAACACGATAGGTGGACTTATTCTCACACATGTAGTTTATGGTATTCCTATAACCACACTCATATTTAGAAACTATTACATGGAGGTTCCAGACGAGCTTGTTGAAGCTGCACATATAGATGGAGCAGGTTTATTTGGCGTTTACTGGAGAGTTCTTATGCCACTTTCTATACCTGCATTTGTTGTCGTTGTAATATGGCAGTTCACGAATATATGGAATGAGTTTTTGTTTGCGGTTACGGTGACGAGTTCTCCTGTAAAGCAGCCAATTACAGTTGCTTTGGTTAACCTTGCGGGTAGTCAAGTGGTGCAATGGAATATGCAGATGGCAGGAGCCTTGCTTACGGCTTTACCGCCATTGCTCATATATATATTCCTTGGAAAATACTTTATAAGGGGGTTACTTGCTGGTTCTGTGAAGGGATAAATCAGGGGGGACGTGGATATGAAGAGTCTTGCCAGTGATAACTTTTCGGGTGTTCATCCGGATATTTTACAGGCAGTAATAGATGCCAATGTGGGGCATGAGTTTGCATATGGGTATGATAGGTATACCGAAAAAGCGGTAGAAATGTTTAGGGAGAGACTTGGGGATGTGGATGTTTTTTTCGTTTCTACTGGGACAGGTGCAAATGTGCTTGGACTGAAAGCTATAATGAGGAGCTATGATGCAGTATTGTGCCCCGAGACGGCTCATATAAATACAAATGAATGTGGGGCAGTAGAATCTATTGTGGGTTGCCACATTATAGCTATACCAACAAAGGATGGTAAGATATCTGTAGATGATATAAGACGTTACTTGCATCTGTTGGGAGATGAGCATCACGCCCAGCCTAAGGTCATATCTATCTCTCAGCCCACAGAGTTGGGAACTCTTTATACAACTAAGGAGATAAAATCCCTTTCAGAGTTTGCACATAAACATGGCATGTACCTTCATATGGATGGTGCAAGGATATCCAACGCAGCAGCTACTATGGGTATGAGTTTCAAAGAATTTACAACAGATGCAGGAGTAGATGTTCTCTCATTCGGTGGTACCAAAAATGGCATGATGATGGGGGAAGCGGTTATATTTTTTGATAGGGCTTTGTCTCGGAACTTTAAGTATATTAGAAAACAGGGAACCCAGCTTGCTTCTAAGATGAGGTTTATATCTGCTCAGTTTATAGCGTTCTTGAAAGATGACCTTTACTTGAAGAATGCAGCTCATGCTAACAAGATGGCAAAGATGCTTGCGGAGGGAATCAAAGACATACCGAGAATAAAGATAGTGCAAGAGGTGCAAACTAATGCTGTGTTTGCGATTGTGCCATCAGAATATATACCTGAGTTACAAGAAAACTATTTCTTCTGTGTAGTGGATGAGAATATCTCTTTGGTAAGGTGGATGTGCTCGTTTGACACAACAGAAGAGGACGTGAAAGGTTTTGTGTCACTTTTGAAGGGTGTGGTGGTTTAGGTTAAAATTTTTTCTTTTTTGGGGAGCCTCAGTGCCATTGCTGATCCTATGGGTAGAAAAAGTGCAGATATAACCATTATTTCATATAGTCCAACTGAGTTTATAAGTGTGCTTAAGATTGTAAATAGAATACTTGCTATTCCCCAAGAGATACCCATACCAAGACTTGATGCTATGCCTCTGTTGTGAGGAAGCATACTTTGTATGTAAGATATATTTGAACCCATGGTAGCGTATGAAAAGAACGATAATGCAATGTAGGAAAACAACAAAATATACAGGTTTGTGCTGGCTAATAGCAAAAGTGCAAATCCACCTGCTATGCCGAGTGAAGCTATGTTAACAAGTTTAGGGCCGATTCTATCGCACATAACCGCACCAAGATAGTTACCTAAGGCACCTGATAGTGTTCCGAGGGTGAGGAAGTATCCTACCCATACTATCCTGTATCCAAGGCTATTCAGGTAAAGCACTATGAGTGTTGAAAGTGAAAGTGTAGAAGCGGTTCTTAGCACTATGATTAGCATAAGCTCCTTTACACCCTTTGTTTTAAGTGAAGAAAACAAGTTTCCGGACATTCTTATTTTTTCTTCTTTTTCTCCTATATCTTCCCTTATGAAAATTGCACAAAATACTGCAATTACTATACCAAAGATGCTGAGGTATAGTAGGCTCTTCATGTCAAAATGTTCTACATACCACACAACCATTAGGGGTGATAGTGCAGCACCTATAGTTCCTCCTATAGAGAATGTGGTCATTGCGGTGTGTTCTTTTGAAAAGCGTAATTTTCCAACAAATGTGGCGGCTACTGGATGGAAAAATGCGTTTCCCAACCTTCCAAGCACCAAGAACACAATAAGCATTAAAACGCTACTTGCGATGCCTATTAAAGACATGAATACGGATGTGAGAAAGATGCTTGCTACCAGCAGCCTCTTTTCACCGAATTTTCCTGCAAGTACAGCACCAAATGGTTGTATAAAAGACATAACCGTGCCTAATATTGCAGGAATTAGGGCAGTTCCACCTTCGGTTAATGAGAAGTTTGCCATTATTAAGGGTAGGAGCGGCCTGAGTATGCCAGCATACCAATCTACTGTAAAGTGTCCCAGCATAGATAGTAACAACTGTCTCCTTCTCATGCAAGATATTATAACACATGCTAAAAGAGTGTGGTATCGCTTCAATGTACCATACTATTACAGAATGGTTATGAATCTTGACATGAAGCTGATATATTTGATATGCTTAGTAAAGGGGGTTTTATGCACAGAAAGGCAATAGTTAGATGGTTGCTTGCATCAGGTATTGGAGCGTTGGTAGCTGCATTATTAGTATACCTGTTTATTTCTGAAGGTCTATTAACATTTTTGAATGTCCAGCAAATAGTTTCTCTAAGTGTACTAATCTCCATAATATTTGGTACTATAACGGTCTGGGAGCTTAGAACACCCATTGCAATGGGTGGGATAGTTCTACTCGTGCTATTTAAGATTCTTACAGTTGAAGCAATGATAGAGCACATGGATTTGAATCTGATAATTTTCCTTATAGGTATGATGGTAGTTGTTGAGTATGTAGATAGGAGTGGTTTTTTCTCGTGGCTAACTGTAAAGATTTTAAACCTCTCAGGGTTTAAGCCTTGCCACTTCCTCTCTATGTTCATAATATTCACCGTATTCATGGGGGCAATAGTTGATGAGGTTACAACGATACTCTTCATGATGGCAGTTGTCTTAACAGTTTGTAAGGAGTTTGATGAAGACCCCGTTTTTTATGCAATTGTGATGATATTTGCAGTTAATATAGGAAGTTCTATGACTGCTGTTGGTAATCCTATAGGTGTGTTTATTGCCTTAAATGCTCACCCAAGGTTAACATTTATGGATTTTATAAGGAATGCTGCACCTCTTAGATTGGTAAATGCTGCTATACTCGTATTCGCTGCTATATTTTTGTTTAGGCGTAGGTTATCTGCGTTCAGGGAAAAGATTGTTAGGAGTTTTCGTAGTAAAATGGGGCAGGAGAGAATTAGAACGGAAATGGAATTGACGGAGGCAGAGCTTGAAGAGGCACACTGGGATGAGTGGAAAAAGGTTAGAAATAGAAAGCATTTTTATATAGCGGTATGGGTGCTTGCACTTTTGATGCTTACACTTTCACTTCACTCTTACATAGAGCATATGTTTGGGTTTTCTTCAGATACAATACTTATAGTTGCCCCCATATTTTTTGCTGGTGTAGTGCTTTTCTCTGCAGGAGGGGAAGAAGCAAGGGAGATTCTGGAAAAGGGTGTGGATTGGTGGACTTTGCTGTATTTTTTGTTTTTATTACCTGCTATAGCCTCACTTGAGTATACAGGTATAACGCACAGACTCTCTGTCTATATAAGTGGCATATTAAAGTACGGTGCATTTGCAACTATACTTTTTATGTTGGTATTTTCTGCTATAATGAGTGGATGGGTGGATAATTTTCCTGTAATAGCTGCTATAACTCCTATTGTTCAATATATGATAAAAACTGGTATGCCTAATGGAGAGCTACTATGGTGGAGTCTCTTATTTGGTGGGTGCTACGGTGGAAACTGGACGATGATTGGTTCTACAGCAAATATAGTTGCACTTGGGGTGCTTGAGCGTGAAAAGGGAATAAAAATAACATTTTTTGAGTGGTTTAAAAAAGGGAGTATTATCC
>JAGHAJ010000099.1 GCA_021161545.1 Synergistota bacterium
ATATCACCCGAGCCGTTGGTGAACTATGTGCCACTTCAGAGGAGTCCTGAAGGGGAAGTGATAACCCAGTACTCCATGGGGCCATTGGAAGAAATAGGTATGCTTAAGATAGATTTTTTGGGACTTAGGACGCTGAGTGTGATAGATAATACGCTCAACAATATAAAGGAGTATCGCAAGGAAGAAATTAACATATACGATGTCCCTATAGATGATGAGGCAACTTACAGAACCATACAGAAGGGTGATACTACTGGTGTGTTTCAGCTTGAGAGTTCTGGTATGAGGCAGATGCTGATAAAGCTAAAACCAGAAAGATTTGATGACCTTGTTGCAGCTCTTGCGCTTTATAGGCCTGGTCCCCTTGGCAGTGGTATGGTAGATGAATATGTCAATAGAAAGCATGGTAGGCAGAAGGTGGTTTATCCACATCCTTCGCTTGAACCTATACTTAAAAGTACTTATGGTGTAATCCTTTATCAAGAGCAAGTTATGCAGATAGCAAATGTGCTTGCCGGGTTTTCTTTAGGACAGGCAGACATACTCAGAAGGGCAATGGGTAAGAAGAAAGTGGAGATGATGAATGAACAGGAGGAGGCCTTTGTTAAGGGAGCAGTTGAGCATAGTGGTGTTTCTGAGAAGAAGGCGAAAGAGATATTTCAGCTTATACATTACTTTTCTGGTTATGGTTTTAACAAATCTCATAGTGCTGCGTATGCTATGCTTTCGTATTGGACGGCTTACTTGAGAGCGCATTACCCAGCGGAGTTTATGGCAGCACTTATGTCGAGTAAGATAGGTGGAAAGGTTGAGGACATAGCCTACTACATAAATGAGGCCCGGGAGATGGGAATAAGAGTGCTTCCACCCGATATAAATGAGAGTGGCGTGTATTTCAAGGTAACAGGGGAAAGGGAGATAAGGTTTAGCCTTGCAGCTTTGAAGAATGTTGGCATATCGGCGATAGATGCTATTATAAAAGCGAGAGGAAAAGGTGGAAAGTTTTCTTCGCTTTCCGACTTTTGTATGAGGGTTAGCTTGAGGAAGGTCAATCAGAGAGTTCTGGAAAGTCTTATAAAAGCAGGGGCCTTTGATAGTGTTATTCCATCTCGTGGGTATGCGCTTGCTGCGCTTCCAAAACTTATGAAGATGGGACAGAGAAGTAGAAGTAAGAGGGTGATCTACAAGGGTATCTTTAGTGAAGGGGAAGATTCGGGATATGATGTGGATGTAGGCGAATATAAAGAACTTACCAATGAGGAAATGCTCGCTATGGAGAAGGAAATTGTGGGTATTTATGTTTCTGGACATCCTCTTGAGGGCAAGGCCTCAGAGATTTCGACTTTTACTTACATGGATATAGATTATCTACCTTATTGTGTCAAAGATAAGGTGGTAGTAATAGGGGGAATAGTGCAGGCAGTTGAGGAGAGAAGTACAAAGAGGATGGAGAAGATGGCCATAGTAAAGTTAGAGGATATGAAGGGTTCGGTTGAAGTGGTTGTTTTTCCCTCCGCGTACAAGAAATATAGAGACCTATTGAGTGTTGGTAAGATTGTTGTTGTTGAGGGGAGATTTGACAAGAGCAACGGAAGTGGTAGAATATTGGCAAGGAATGTATATGGGTTTGAGGAGGTGAGAGAGGGGCTTCCAAAGGTGCTTAGAGTTGTAGTCAATGGTGATGTTGTTGATAGGGACAGGTTGGATGAGCTATACCACATTGTTCACTCTCGTGTGGGGAAAGACAGGGTTTTGTTGAAGGTTGTGAGTGTAAGGGGAGAAGCGCTAATCAATGTGGGGAGCGAGTTTAGGGTGGATGAAGAGCTTGTTAGGGCTATAGAAGAAATTGGAGCGGATGGCTCCATTTACTTGGAAAATATGAGGTTTAGGAGGGGAAAGGATGGAGAGAGATAAGACAGAGGTTTTAGCAGATTATGTGGTTGTTAAAGCGTTGGAGAATGGCGTTTCGGTTATAGGATTGACGAGAGGCGAAGAAACGAAGTTTCATCATACCGAGAAGCTTGATAAGGGGGAGGTAATGTTAGTCCAATTTACGCAGAATACATCTGCAATGAAGATAAGGGGTAAGGCACAAATACTTACGAAGCTGGGAGAAATTATGTCCGAAAGCGAAAAGGAGTAGTTTGGGTATGCTGAAGAGGATAGCTGTTCTCACGAGTGGGGGAGATTCGCCCGGCATGAATGCGGCTATAAGGGCTGCGGTTAGGACTGCTATCTACAACAAGATTGATGTGTATGGTATAAAGAGGGGGTATGCTGGGCTACTTGAGAAGGATTTTGTTCCTCTTGACCTTGGTTCTGTTGGTGGAATATTGCAGAGGGGAGGAACAATCCTTGAGACGGCGCGCTCTGAAAAGTTTAAGACAGAGGAAGGTTTGCAGCTTGCCGTAAACAACCTAAGAGAGGAGAAGATAGATGGATTAGTAGTTATTGGTGGAGATGGCTCTTTTAGGGGTGCGCTTGCCCTTTTTGAGAGGGGTGTTCCTGTAGTTGGCGTTCCTGCTACTATTGATAACGATATAGGAGGGACTCACTTTACGATAGGCTTTGACACGGCGGTGAATACGGTTATCGAAGCGTTGGATAAGCTTAGAGATACTGCATCTTCGCATGAAAGGATGTTCATTGTGGAAGTTATGGGCAGGGAATCTGGTTGGATAGCTCTTACTGCTGGGCTTGCCTGTGGGGCAGAATCCATATTGATACCAGAGATAGGGTACGATATAGAGGAGATACTCGTGAGACTGAGAAGGGGCAGAAACAGAGGTAAAACTCATAGTCTTATAGTTGTTGCAGAAGGTGTTGCTTCAGCTTCTGAGATTAAAGACCAGATATGGGATGCTGGTGGTTTTGAGATGAGGGTTGTGGTGCTTGGACATATTCAGAGGGGAGGAAGTCCAACGGCCTTTGATAGAATGCTTGCGAGTAGATTGGGTGCCGGGGCTGTTGACCTTTTGTTGAATGGAGAGGTGGGTAAGATGGTGGGTTGGGAAAATGAAAGGGTTGTCTCTCATACGCTGGAGTACTCGTGGAAACATAAACATACTATAGACAAAGAACTGTATACGCTTGCAGGGGTGTTGAGTATATGAGGAGGGCAAAGATTGTATGTACCCTTGGACCGGCGACGGATGATTATGAGACTATAAAGTCAATAATCTCAGCAGGGATGAATGTGGCAAGGTTTAATTTTTCCCATGGTACCCATGAGAAGCACAAAAAGAGATTGGATATGGTCAGGAGGGCTGAAAGTGAGCTTTCTGTGCCAATTGGGATACTCCTCGATACAAAAGGACCCGAAATAAGGACAGGGTTGCTTAAAGGACATAAACCAGCAGTCCTCCGTGTAGGTAGTAGTTTCATCCTGACGACTAAACAGATTGAAGGAGATGAATCTGCTGTTTACGTTGATTATGAGAAACTACCCTTGGAGGTGAGTGTTGGGCAGTCTATCCTTATAGATGATGGGAAGATAAGACTCGAGGTTAAAGAGATAAGAGATGGAACTGATATTGTATGTGTAGTTGTAGATGGTGGGGAGTTGGGAGAGCAGAAGGGAATAAATATTCCTGGAGCTGATATATCTCTTCCAGTTTTGACGGAGAGGGATATATCTGATCTTAAATGGGGTGTAGAAAATAACATAGACTATGTGGCAGTCTCTTTTGTGAGAAAGCCTTCGGACATTATAGAGATAAAAGAGGTGTTGTCAAGACTTGGCTCTCCTGGAACGAAAGTCATTGCAAAGATAGAGACAAAACAGGCAGTGGATAATTTCACTCATATACTTGAGGTATCTGATGGCATTATGGTTGCAAGGGGAGACCTTGGTGTAGAGTTGCCTACGGAGGATGTTCCTGTTATACAAAAAAGCATTATAAAACAGTGCAATGACAGAGGGAAACCTGTGATAACAGCTACTCAAATGCTTGAGAGTATGATGTCAAGTCCAAGGCCTACTCGTGCTGAGGCAAGCGATGTGGCTAATGCAGTCTTTGATGGTAGTGATGCACTTATGCTCTCTGGTGAAACGGCTGCGGGCAAATATCCAGTTGAATCTGTTAAAATGATGGTGCGTATTATAGAGAAGGCTGAGAGCGAAATGCTTAAGGGTTATAAGACGCCAAGAGTTTCTGGTTTAACCTTTAATTCTATACCTGATGCTGTCAGCCACGCTACATGTACTATAGCAGATGACCTTTCTGCAGCCGCTATCCTTACATCTACGAGTTCTGGTGCCACAGCAAGGATGGTGGCGAAATACAGACCGGTTTCTCCCATATTCGCTGCTACTCCGCTATCCAAAACGGAGCATGAACTTGCGCTTGTTTGGGGTGTTTATCCGTTTGTGGTGTCTGCTGTGTATTCCACCGATGATGCTATATCTGTAGGAGTGGAGGCCCTCCTGGAGAGAGGGTGGATAGGTGAGGGTGACTTGCTGGTGATAACCGCGGGTGTCCCTATAGGAACGCCCGGGACAACAAATCTTATAAAGGTGCATAGTGCAGGTAGGATCATTGCAAAGGGTAAACCTGTAGTTGGAGGTGTTGCTTCGGGCAATGTAGTGATTGTTAGTAGCCCAGATGCAGATGTGGATAAAAATAGTGTGCTTGTGCTGAAAGAACTAAACAGTAGCTTTTTATCTTTGATAAAGTATGTTCGAGCTGTGATTGTGGAGGAGAGTAAGGTTGACATAGACATAGCGTCTGCTGTTTTGAGCTGCAGGAAGCCTGTTGTGGTTGGTGTTTCAGGAGCTACAGGTTCTATGAAGGATGGTATGAAAGTTACCATAGACGGTAAGAGAGGTGTTATATATAAGGGAGAAGTTCATTTGGGTGGCTAAGGAGATGTACCTTCTATACTGCAAAGATATCGTTTGAGCTCAACTCCTGCACTAAAGCCGCCTATTTCTCTGTTATTCTTCCATACACGATGACATGGGACGAGGAGGAGAAATGGGTTTTTCTTCAAGGCATTTCCTACTGCGCGGTATGCATGTGGTTTACCTATTTGCGTTGCTACCCATTTGTAGCTCTTAACTTCTGCGTAAGGGATGCTTGATGTTGCCCTATATACCATGGTCTCAAAAGGCGATATGTTATCGAGATTTAGCCTGTATGTTCTGAAATCTACCTTTTCTCCCCTGAGATATTTTGTTATATCTTTTTTTAGCTTATTGAGGTATTTATTGTGGGATAGAGGCAATGCTGTTGGTGTAGTTGTATATCTAACGTACTCTACCTTTTCACCTTTTACACCTATCTCTATATAACCCAGGGTGAATGCAACATACCCTATATCCATTCTCTGTCCTTTTGGTTTTTTGTTATATTTAATATCTCTTCTGCACTTACCTTTTTTAATATATTTAGGGCGACTATGCCTCCTAAGATTATGCCTATGTATTCGTTGAAGAATCTCCAACCAACTGAAAGTATACCTGCTATACTTGAAGGGATAAGTGTGCTCAGAAGAATTGCGCCACCACCTTCTGCTACGCCACTACCACCAGGAGATGGCACGAAGAAGAGTATGAAGAAGAATACCACCTGTAGGGATAGTATCTTTATAAGGCTTACGTGCAAGCCGAGTCCGTATATTAGTGTTGGAAGAACCATGAAGTAGGAGAATAACCTTATCATTGAAAATAGTATGGCGAGAAACAACAGTTTTCTCTTTTTGCTGAACAGTAACTTGAGATTGTTGTGATAGTTGTCTAATTCTCTGCTTATAAATTTGAGTATGCTGTAGTAGTGCTTTTTCTTTATGATTCTTCTTTTTTTGAACCTTCTGGCAAGCCAAAAAGCCGATTTCTTAATTGCTCGGGGCTTGTATATACTGAAAAATATAACAGTCCATACCCCAACTACGAAAGATATCACATAGTAGTAGGCGATTTTGCCCCATACTCCGGGTAGTAAGTTAGGATAATAGTGTAGGATGATAGGTCCCCCTATGCTGAGTATTATTAGAAGAAGGATAGTTCTCATAAGTGTTATTGCTATTCCTTTGCCTATGGGTATACCTGCTCTATACAATAAGTATACTTGAAACGGTCCTCCTCCACTTTGTAGCGGTGTAATGGCAGCACCAAAGTAATTTATTAGGACTATGTCTATACCTTCCTTTAGTGTAAAGTCTCCATCTGTTGATCGTGCGAGGACCTTTAATGTAAAGAAGTCCATCGTCCATGTCAATAGTACCCATAAGAGTGTCATCATAATAACTCGTGGGTGGAGGTGTGCTATGAGGTACCATGTTTCTTTGTCTATGGTTTTTATGATTATAAACAATGCAACTGATACAGTAATGGTTAGGAAAAGTATGATACCTTTTCGAACAGACATACCAATTATCACGCTCCTGCTTTTCGATTATACCATAGATTTTGTCTTTAATATAGAATGGATTTCTACTACCTTACTCCATTGGTATAGTGTATAATTAAATGAGCTGGGGGGTGGTATCGTTGAAGGTAGGCGTTCTTTACGGAGGGATATCTCCTGAGAGGGAGGTCTCTTTGAACTCAGGGAAGTTTGTTTATGAGGTTCTAACTCAGGAGGGTATGGATGCAGTTTTAATAGACGTTGGTAGAGATATAGGAAGAAGATTGGAGGAGGAGAGGGTGGATGTTGTTTATGTAGCGTTGCATGGTGGGTGGGGAGAAAGCGGTGCAATACAGGGCTTGTTGGAGATAAAGGGTATACCTTATACTGGTTCTGACCTTACATCGAGTGCTCTTGCCTTGCATAAAGAGCTCAGTAAAAGGATGTTTTCTGCTGAGGGAATACCTATACCGAATCATGTTTGTTTACCAACGGAAAGGATTGGTCACCTGGACACTATGTTGATATGGGAAAACCTAAATAGAGGGAACGGTGTTATTGTAAAGCCAGAGGATCAGGGCTCTACCATAGGTGTGACGGTTGTTAGGGAATATGAAGGGCTTAATGCAGCATTGGAAGTAGCTGGTAAGTATAGTAAACTTGTGATTGTTGAGGAATTTATACCTTCTGTGGAAATTACAGCTGCTGTTGTTGGTGGAGACGTGTTGCCTATAATAGAGATAGCACCCAAGCGCGGGATATACGACTATACAGCTAAGTATACCAAGGGCATGACTGAATATATAATACCAGCACGTATTGGTAACTCTACCATGGAGAGGGCAAAGGTATATGCTATGCAGGCGTATAATGTACTTGGCTGTCGTGGCATAGCGAGGGTAGATATGTTGGTATCTCGGAATAAGGGTGATGTTTATGTGTTGGAGGTGAATACATCTCCGGGAATGACAGAAACAAGCCTTGTTCCAAAAGCCATAAAGGCGGCTGGCCTTGAGATTGGAAAGGTTCTCAAGAGGGAGGTAGAGGAAGCTCTAAATATGGGGGTGGGGTCAGTTGAGTATTGAGAGAGTGGGTTTTATTGGGTTGGGTATAATGGGAAGGCCAATGGCGAAGAATCTCATAAAGGCAGGTTATAGGCTTGTAGTTCATAATAGGAGTAGGAAAGCTGTTAGAGAGCTTGTTTCTGCTGGTGCTGAAGAGGCTTATTCTCCTGCAGAAGTTGCAGAGAGAAGTTCTGTCGTGATAACTATGTTGCCGGATTCTCCAGATGTAGAGGATGTTGCACTTGGAGAAAATGGGATTATCTATGGTATGAAAAGTGGTAATTATTACATAGATATGAGTTCTATATCTCCATCTGTTGCAAGACATATCTCGGAGGTGATGAAGAGTAAAGGGGTTCATATGCTTGATGCTCCTGTTAGTGGTGGTGAGAAGGGTGCAATTGATGGTACGCTTGCTATAATGGTTGGGGGGAGAAAGGAAGATTTTGAATATGTAAAACCCCTACTTGAGGTGATGGGGTCTAAGGTTACTTATGTCGGTAGCATTGGAAGTGGTAATACGGTAAAGCTTGTGAATCAGATTATTGTTGCACTTAATATAGCTGCATTTTCAGAGGCATTTGCATTAGGTGTTAGGGCAGGCATAGACCCTTCTATAATATATGATGCAATAAGGGAAGGAATGGCAGGTAGCAAGGCACTTGACCTGAGAATACCACATATATTGGAAGGCAATTTTAGACCCGGTTTTAAGCTTTCTCTCCATTTGAAGGATATAAACAATGCCATGACTGCTGCTGGTGAGAATGGAGTACCTCTTTTCCTGACGAGTGTAGTTAGAGAGATGATGAAGAAGATTATTTCCGAAGGAGATGGGGAAAGTGACCATAGTTCTATAATAAAGTTTTATGAAAAGTTAGTGGGAGTGGAGGTGAGAAATAGGCGTGCGTAAGATATTTGTTGTAAGAAGGTTGTTAGATGTTGTGTTAAGTGAGCTCCGTAGTTTGGGTGAAGTAGAGGTTTACAATAAAGAAGACGTTATACCAAAAGAAGAGTTGATGGAGAGAGTAAGGGATGTAGATGCAGTTGTGCCACTTCCTGGTGTAGATATTGATAGGGATGTTATATCCTGTATGCGTAAATGTATTATTATAGCTAATTATGCGGTTGGTTACAACAACATAGATATAGATGCGGCTTCAGATAGAGGTATTCTTGTTACTAATACCCCTGATGTGCTTACCGAGGCAACGGCAGATCTTGCATGGGCGTTGATGCTGGCAGTTGCAAGGAGGATAGTCGAAGGTGACAGATTCGTCAGAGAGGGTAGGTTTAAGGGTATGGACCCCTTGCTGCTTTTAGGGGAAGATATATATGGTAAGACGTTGGGCGTGGTAGGGGCTGGTAGGATTGGGACAGCAGTGGCACGTAGAGGTGTTGGATTTGATATGCGTTTGTTGTATTATAGCAGGCATAGACATGATAAGATAGAGAGAGTTGGTGCAGAGTATGTAGACCTTAGCACGCTTCTTAAAGAGTCTGATTTTGTTTCTTTGAATGTACCTTACACAAAGGAGACGCATCATCTCATTAATGCGAAGGCACTGGCTTTGATGAAATCTAATGCCATCCTTGTAAATACGGCGAGAGGACCTGTTGTGGATGAGAAGGCTTTAGTGGATGCATTGAAGAGTGGTGTTATAAGAGGGGCAGGTCTTGATGTGTATGAGAGGGAGCCTGAGGTGACGCCAGAGCTGATGAGCTTGCAGAGGGTGGTACTAACACCTCACATGGGGAGTGCATCTTACCGTGCGAGGTTGAAAATGGGGAAGCTCGTTGTGAAGAATATTCGGGCAGCTTTTGATGGAGAAGTGCCACCAAATCTCTTGAATGGTAGTAGGATCAGGAAATCTCACTAAAGGGGGGCTTTTTATGTCATCTGTGAGCAGGGAGTGGGCGAAGTTTGCTATTGGTTTGAGATATGATGTGATACCTGAAGACGTGATTAAGGAAGTAAAGAGGTTTTTGCTTGATAGTGTTGGGTGTGCGCTTGCAGCGTTCAAAAATGAAGATATGAACCGTGCTCATGAGTATATTGGACAGCTGGGTGGGAAAGAGCAGGCTACGGTGATAGGTTACGGGACGAAGACCAATATGCCTAATGCTACTTTAATGAACTCTTTGCTTGTAAGGGCACTGGATTATAATGATATATTTTGGAAAGAGGACCCTTCACATCCTTCTGACATTATACCGGCAGCACTAAGCACGGGAGAGTTTAAAAGAGTAGATGGTAAGGAAGCGTTAGTAGCAGTGGTTATAGCTTATGAGCTTGAACTCAGAATGTGTATGGCTGCCCATCCTGGTGTAAGGGAGATTGGATGGCATCATGCAAGTTTGACGCAGTTTGTTAGTCCTGTAGTTGCGGGTAGGGTGCTTGGCCTTAATGAAGACCAGCTTACTGCTGCTATAGGTATAAGTGGTTCAAGCCATTTCACTCTCGGCGGCGTTGTAGCAGGACATCTGACGAATATGAAGAACACTGCAGACCCAATGGCTGTTGAGGCGGGTGTCCGTGCAGCTATGCTGGCAGGTACCGGATATACTGGTCCTGTTGAGGTCTTTGAGGGTAAGGAAGGTCTATTTGAAGTAATAAAGGATGTTAAGTGGGATAAAGATGTCTTGCTTGATGGTCTTGGTAAGGAGTTTATTACCAAGGAGTGTGGCTATAAAGCCTTTCCAACGGAGGCATTGACTCATCAACCTATAACTGCTGTTTTGGAACTCGTGCATGGTGAATCTATAGATTATAAAGATGTAGAGAGCGTTTTGATTGAGACTACTACGAGGGGTGCAGATATACTGTCTGACCCGAGTAAATATAATCCTACCACGAAGGAGACAGCAGACCATTCACTGCCATATTGCATTGCAGTTGCTGTCGTAAAAGGCAATGTTTTGCCGGAGCACTTCAGTGAAGATGTGATATTTGATCCGGCTGTGAGAGATACGCTAAAGAAGATAAAGGTTGTTGCAAACCCGGAAATAGATGCACTTTTCCCTAAGGTTAAGAGGGCAATAGTTACCATAAAGACAGTTGATGGTAAGGAGTATAAGAAGCAGGAGGATTATGCAAAGGGACAGCCAGAGAACCCGATGAGCGATGAGGAAGTTATATCCAAGTTTAAGAGTAATGCCAAGGGTAAGGTAGATGATAGTAGGATAGATGAGATAGTAGAGAAGACCTTACACTTTGAAGAGATAGGAGATATTTCTGAGTATATGAAACTATTGTATTAAGGAGATGATGAATTTGAAGGATGATTACACTAATACGTTGAACCTTCCCAAAACTAAATTTCCTATGAAAGCAAATCTGCCTAAAAAAGAACCAGAATTACTGGAATTCTGGCAGAAAGATGATATCTACAAGAAGTCTTTGGAGAGAAGAAGGGGGTCTAAAGAATACATATTACATGATGGGCCACCTTACGCGAATGGCAACATTCATATGGGAACGGCATTTAACAAAATACTGAAAGATTTCATAGTGAAGTATAAGCTTATGTCTAGTTATTATGTCCCTTACGTTCCGGGTTGGGATACTCATGGACTTCCCATAGAGCATAGAGTCACGAAAGAAGAGGGTATAAAGAAGGGGGAAATGGACCCCCTTCTCTTGAGAGCGAAGTGCAAGGAGTATGCACTAAAATATGTAGATATACAGAGAGAAGAGTTCAAGAGGTTGGGAGTCCTTGGGTTATGGGATGATCCTTATATTACCCTTTTGCCCAGATATGAGGCAAAGGAGATAGAAGTATTCAAGAAAATGGTGGAAAATGGTTACATATACAGAGGTGAAAAACCTGTACTGTGGTGTCCAGATTGCGAAACTGCATTGGCTGCAGCAGAAATAGAGTATTGGGACGAACCTTCTCCATCTATATATGTAAAGTTTAGGGTAGTTGGAGATATTTCCTCTGTCTTTCCAGAGTTACAGGGTAAGGATGTCTATGTCCTTATTTGGACTACGACACCTTGGACTATCCCTTCCAACATGGCAGTGGCATTGCATCCGGAGTTTAAGTATGGGTGGATAAAGGTAGATGGGGATTACCTGATAGTAGCTGCGGATATTAGAGAGAAGTTGATGTCTGAATTGAAGCTTCCGGGAGAGGTAGGAGGTAGTATTGTAGTTGGCAAGCGACTTGAGATGCTTTCTTTAAAACACCCTATCGTTGATAGAGTGGTACCTATTGTTATGGCTGAATATGTAGCAATGGACGAGGGTACAGGGTGTGTCCATACTGCCCCTGGACATGGTAGAGAGGACTACGAGACAGGAATCAAGTATAACCTTGGTATTATGTCTCCACTGGATGATAGAGGAGTGTTTACGGAGGATGTTCCTTATCTTGCTGGCTTGAGGTACGATGAGGCAAATGACAAGGTAGTAGAGATATTAAAGGAGAATGGCACGTTGCTCTACAGTGGAGAGATGAAGCATTCTTATCCCCATTGTTGGAGATGTAAGAAACCAGTGATATTCCGTTCCACTAAGCAGTGGTTTGTGGATGTAAACAAGTACAGGGAGAATGTGCTTGACTCGATAAAGAAGGTGAAATGGGTTCCTTATTGGGGGGAAGAGCGCATAACAAGTATGGTAAGAGATAGGTCAGATTGGTGTATATCAAGACAGAGGGTTTGGGGTGTTCCGATACCTGCATTTTATTGCAAGGATTGTGGCAAGGAGATAATGACTCCTGAGACGATAGAGAAGGTAAGAGAGCTCTTTGAGAGAGAGGGCTCGGATGGGTGGTATAGACACACCCCGGAGGAGATATTGGGGGACCTTGCCTATTGTCCTGAATGTGGTAGCCATAATATAGAGAAGGGTATGGATATACTTGATGTATGGTTTGACTCTGGTTCAAGCCATTATGCGGTACTTGAGGGTGAAAGAGATTATCTGAGGTGGCCTTCTGACATGTACTTGGAAGGAAGTGACCAGCATAGAGGCTGGTTTCAGACATCTCTATTGACTTCTGTTGCGATAAGAGGGCGTGCACCTTACGATACTGTGTTAACTCATGGATTTATTGTAGATGAGCAGGGTAGAAAGATGTCGAAATCTCTTGGCAATGTGATTGTTCCACAGGAGGTTATATCAAAGTATGGAGCTGATATACTGAGGTTGTGGGTAGCGTCTTCCGATTATAGGTATGATGTATCCATTTCTAATAATATAATAAAACAGCTTGTTGAAGCTTATCGTAAGATAAGAAATACTGCTCGTTTTATTCTCGGTAATCTTTACGACTTTTTGCCCTCTAAGGATGGGGTTGCATTTGAAGATATGCTTGAACTTGATAGATATGCTCTAATTGAGCTTAACAAACTTGTAAAGAGGGTTAAAAGTGGCTATGAGGACTTTGCATTCCACTTGCCATACCACCTCATCTACCAGTTTTGCACCACATTTCTCAGCTCGTTTTACCTTGATATTCTGAAGGATAGACTTTATGTGTCTTTGCCTAATTCTCTTGAGAGGAGATCTGCACAGACAGCCATCTACAATATACTAAAGAAACTTACAATAATGATTGCACCGTTGATGAGTTTCACTGCAGAGGAGATATGGAGCCATATACCTGAAAGGGAGAGTGAATCCGTTTTCATGGAGGATATGCCTCAGCCGGATGTTAAATACGAAGATGACGAACTTGAGGAGAAGTGGAATAGAATTACTATTGTAAAGAAGGCAGTTCTGAAAGCGCTTGAAATAGCCAGAAATAAGGGGTTAGTAGGACACTCTTTGGAAGCACATATACAATTGAAGGTAGACAATAAGGGTATATTTGAAGCTGTAACCTCTGTAACTCAGAGAGAGCTTGAAGATGTCTTTATAGTTTCTGCTGTTACTGTTGGAGATGCGATTGATGGTGAGGTAAGTTATTTCGACGAGGAAAATGGCATAGCGGTGGGTGTTCTTCCAGCTGAGGGTGAGAAGTGCGTTAGGTGTTGGCGCAGGACACCTGATGTTGGTAAAGATGATGTGCATCCACACCTGTGTGCAAGATGTGTGGCAATTGTCAAAGAGATTGAAAGTTAAGTGGATTTTGCTCTTTTTGTTGCTCTTTTCTCTGGATAGGATAATGAAATATGTTGCAATGGTTTTTTTCCCAAGTAGCAGTCGGTGGGTTGTTAAAGGGTTAGTTTCCTTCTCGGTTGTGCGTAATGAGGGGATAGCCTTTGGGATGGGGGGTATCCCCTCATTTGTGGTTGTGATGGTAGGTTTTGCAGTGATGATGTTCTTGATACTTGGCTTTGATAACGGATTGTGGTTTGAGTACATTCTGCTTCTTTCCGGGGTGGCTGGCAATTTACTTGACAGGCTTTTTTACGGATATGTTGTGGATTTTATTTGTGTGAAGTGGTGGTATACTTTCAATATTGCTGATATCTTCATTGTGATTGGAGGGGTCTTGGTTATCTTGAAGAAGATTAAGTCTTACAGGCTGAAGGGTGCTTGATATGAATGCCATAGTTAATGCACGCCTTGTTACTACAGATTCTATTCGAGAAGGCTGGGTAGTAGTATATGATAAAAAGATAGTAGATATTGTGCCTCTTGATACGTCGAACTTAAACGGTTTGAATGTTATAGATGCTGGTGGTATGTACCTTTCAGCAGGTTTTATAGACACCCATATTCATGGTATAGCTGGTAGAGATGTAATGGATGCTACTCCTGATGCTTTGAGTGATATGAGCATATCACTCAGTAGTGTTGGGGTGACTTCATTCTTACCTACTACTGTTTCTATGGAATGGAGAGCTATAAGAGGTGCGCTTGACAATATTAGAGTGGCTAAGAATATCGTTGAGGGTGCCAATATCTTGGGTGTTCACCTTGAAGGGCCGTTCATTAACCCTATACATGCTGGTGCGCAGGATGCAAAGAATATCATCCGTCCAGATTATACTCTCCTCAGAGAATACAGGGACTTGGTGAAGCTGATTACGTATGCACCTGAAATGGATGAAGATATGAGTTTTACAAGAGAGGCACTTATGGATGATATATGTCTTTCTGTTGGACATACTGATGCAGATTATGAAGAAGCGATGAGAGCTATAGCTTTAGGAGTAAGTCGTGCAACCCACTTGTTTAATGGTATGAGGAGATTTCATCATAGAGATATTGGTGTATTAGGAGCGGTGTTGATGAGCAATTCGGTCTATTGTGAGCTTGTAGCAGATAACCTTCACCTTTCACCTGAAGTTTATGCTCTAATTGTTAAACTTAAGGGGAAAGAAAGAGTTATACTTGTTTCTGACTCTGTGAGAGCTGCATTGATGGAGAAAGGCTCTTACAAACTGGGTGCCAAGAAGGTGTTCTATGACGGGCTTTCTGTGAGGCTTGAAGATGGAACGCTGGCGGGTAGCACACTTACACTGAATAGGGCAGTCTTTAATTTCTGGAAGGCCACGGGTTTGCCTTTGCATGAAGTTATATCGATGGCTACTTTGAATCCTGCAGTTAGTATAGGTATTATGGATAAGGGTAGCCTTTCTGTGGGAAAAGATGCGGATATGGTAGTTTTTGATGAAAACCTTGATGTATATCTTACTGTTATTGGTGGGGAGATAAAGCACAGGAGAAGGGGGTCTTAGTGTGGCGGTGAAATCTATAACGGATGGTGAGCTTATCAGTGAGGTGCTGAGTTATAAAGGTGTTGTTTTGCTTGAGATGTGGGCGAATTGGTGTGTTCCGTGTAAACAGATATCCCCCATGCTTGATAGACTTTCAGAAGAGTTTAAGGATGTAAAATTTCTCAGGGCTAATGTAGATGAATCTCCTGAGATAGTTTCAAGGTATCAGATAAGGGCGCTACCTAATATACTACTTTTTAAGGATGGCAGTGTGATAGACCAGATGGTTGGGGTGTATTCTATAGGTCATATAAGGAAGATGATAGAGGAAAATATTTGAGAATATGAAGAGGATTGTTGTTGACCTTGAAGATGCAGGTAGGTTAGATGTGTTTTTATCCAGGAAGTTGAAATTGTCCCGTTCGATGTGCCAAAGGATGGTAGTGGATGGACATATAACTGTTAATGGAAAGACTGTGCAGAAATCCTTTGTTTTACAGAAAGGGGATATTGTAGAGTATCTTTTGCCCGAATCAAGGGAACCTACCTCAATACCTCAGCCTATAGAGATTCCTGTGATTTATGAGGATAAGGATATCATCGTGGTGGATAAGCCGGCTGGCATGGTGGTTCACCCTGCACCCGGTAATGTAGATGGAACGCTTGTTAATGCGCTCTTGTATCGTGTGAATGCACTTTCGAGTATAAGGGGTACAGTGAGACCGGGCATAGTTCATCGCCTTGATAAAGACACCTCTGGTGTGCTTATTGTTGCAAAGAACGATGTAGCGCACCAGAGGCTTGCTGAGCAGTTTTCTTCTCGTCGAGTGAAGAAAGAATATGTGGCGCTGGTCTCAGGGAGATTAGATGTGAGGGAAGGGGAGATAGTTGCTCCCATTGGCCGTTCGCCACATGATAGGAAAAAGATGGCAGTAATCGATGGTGGAAAGCACGCCGAAACCACATTTAGAGTGATTGACAGGTGCAGTAAAGCTTCTTTGATACTGGTGAGGCTGCACACCGGTAGGACACATCAAATAAGGGTCCACTTTTCGTATATAAATCATCACATTGTTGGGGATAAAATTTACGGAAGAAAAAATCCAGGAGGAGTCAAAAGGATGTGTCTTCATGCATATAAGATTGTTGTGATCCATCCCCTTAAAGGCGAAAGAATGGAGTTTATATCATGCCTTCCTAAGGACTTTGTAGAATGTCTTGAATTTTTTGGGCTTTCCTTACCAGAATGGATTTGTACTTCTCGTAAATAACATATCCTTCGGGAGAATGAGGTGGTTTCTTTACGTATTTTCTTTTTGTGTAGTCCACTATTATCTTTGTCCCTTCCTGTGCCTTTGAATAGAATGCTGCTATTTCTGCTGCTATTCTTATCAACCTATCTGGAGGAATAGCTCTGTTATTTGATCTTAAAATTACATGTGCACCTCCAATTCCTTTAGCATGAAACCAGAGGTCATCTCTATCTGCTATCTTAAATGTCAGCATGTCGTTTGTTTTGCTATTTTTGCCTACCAGTATGCTCCACCCATGCATCTCGAACTTGTGATATGGCAGTCTACCCTTAGTGTCTTCGACTTCTCTTTCTACCCTGTTTGATATCTGTTTTAGCTCTTCTAACGACATGTCTTGAAGTTTTCTCTCTAAATCCTCCATCAAGGAGAGCTTTTCCAAGAGTTTTGCTCTTACTTCTGGTAGTAGATTGAGCTTCCTTTTCAGCTTTTTATAGTATTTAAAGAGTTTTTCTACTTCCTTATTTATGGAGTTTTCTCTATCTATGGTTATCTTGAATGATTCTTTTGGGTTGTATATGTTGGGTATGGTGTTTTCACCAGCTTTGACTTGGGTTTTGTATGCGAGCAGGCTGTCTGCCATTTGCTTATAGTGTTCGAATTTGGATGCTTCTTTTAGTTCTTTTTCTATATTCGTTAGTTTTTTGTTGAGCCGTTTTCTCCCCTGTTTGATGCTCTTTCTGGCGCGAGAAATCTCGGACTGGAATAATGCCTTTCTTTCTTCCTCTTGGTAGTTTTTCTCTATCAAAGGAGATAGTGGTTGTTGTGGTGGTTTTTTGATTTCCTCTATCCACCTTTTGAATGTACTCCATAGCTCCTCTTGTGTGGGATTAGTGTGGTTTAGTTGTTCTACAATATCGTTACTCATACCCGTAAATATCTCTCTCCATCTTTGGTTTTTTGATATAGCCGAGATAAACTCTTCCTTTGTTATCTTTAGTGGGTTTAGTCTGTTATTGATGGGTGGCGGTGTGTACTTTATGCCGGGTATGATGAGCCTTGAACTACTTGAGCTACCTTCTATACTCTTAAATGCACCGATTATGGTGTTTCGTTCGTCTGTGAGTATGGCATTGCTGTATCTATGTATAAGCTCTATGTAAAGGTAGTTGACTCTTTTAGTTGATGGTGTTAGCCTTGTGTGAAATACAAGTTTAGCCACTCTGTCGAAATTCAGTTGTTCTATCTCATGCAGGTTAGCATTGACAATGTGCTTTCGTAGTAATAGGAGAAAAGGATGTTCTTCCTTCTCTCTTGGGAGTGTGTCGGTGCATAAGTGCATCCTGAAGAATGTGGGATTGACGGAGAAAAGTAATGTCTCTTTACTGGGGTAAAATAATAGGTAAAATGTGTCTTTCCTTTTCAATACTTCGTGGAGTTTTTTCCCTCTTAAT
>JAGHAJ010000250.1 GCA_021161545.1 Synergistota bacterium
AAGAGAATAACAGTTGAGTTCAGAGATGCTAACATTCAGGATGTATTTAGGGCGATAGCCAGGATGGTGGGTATGAATATACTTATAGATTCATCTGTTACTGGCAATATTACTGTGAGCTTTAGAGATGTTCCTTTTTCTAAGGCCTTTGATTGGCTCCTGCGTATGGGACACGTCAGTTACAGAAATCTGGGTGGGACTATAATTGTTGGAAAGGAGGAGCAGTTAGCTTCGGTATTTGATAAGAAGAAAACGGAGACTATTCCTATTCGTAATGCTAAACCAGATGGTATAGCTAAGCTCTTGGAGGACGAGTTTCCTACCTGCAAAGTAGTAGTTGATAAGAGGTTAAGGGAACTTATAGTTACAGATACTATATCCAGGCTACAGAAGATAAAAGATTTTATCAGGAGTGTGGATAGAGAAAATAAGCAGATAATGGTAGATGCAAGGGTTGTGGAGATTTCTGTAGGCAGTGAGAAATCCTTGGGTATAGATTTGGCGGAGGCGTACAAAAAGTGGAGTATGAGCTTTCAGAATGGCAACACGCAGATAATATTTACAAATAGTGGCATGGAACCTAAGCAGTTTACCGCCGCGTTAAATGCACTCTTTATGGAAGATAAGGCTCACATGTTAGCAAATCCGAAGATAGCCACTCTTAATGGAAGGAAGGCGATTATAGACTTAACTACAACTATACCTTATGTCAGCTCCTATAGTGATGGAAATCCTGTGTTCTCGACTGTTTCTGCGGGTCCAAAGCTGGAGATTACACCGTGGATTGGCCAAAACGGTAAGATTACCATGGATATAGATGTTAATGCAAGTACCCTGTTAGAGTGGAAAAAGATTTGTGATACTACTGTTCCCGTTACGGGTAAGAGAAGAGCAAAGACCATATTGCGTGTGAAAAACAATCAACCGATTGTAATAGGGGGGCTTATCAGGGAGCAGGATGTGGTTAATATGACCAAGGTGCCTATTTTAGGGGATATACCTATATTAGGTGCGCTGTTTAGGAACAGGAGTCATACAAAGCAGCGCACCGAAGTGATAATTATAATAACACCACATATAATAGGAGAGTGAGTCATGGATTACTTACATAGGCAGGCGTTGTTTAGGAGTAAGATTGAGAAATTGGGGTTAGATGCGTTTTTGATTACTAGCGATTATAACTGGTTCTACCTTACAGGGTTTTATGGAGACGAGGGATTGCTTCTTATTACCAGAGATAATTGCTACTTGTTTGTGGACTTTAGATATGTTGAGGAAGCGGAATTGGAATCCGTAGGGTGTGAAATTGTGCAGGTAAAACAGGGAGAAGCGTATGAGGCGATTAATAAAGTTCTTTCTGGGGGTATGAAGGTTGGTTTTGAAGATGGGGTTCGGTATGCGGAATATAAGAGGTTTGCAGAAAGCTTGTCTTCTGTTGAGCTGTTGCCTTTTGGGGGAATTGTAGAAGAAATGAGAAAAGTGAAAGATGAGGATGAGATGGTGCTTATAAAAGAGGCGTGCAAAATAACGGATGAGGCTTTTACATACATAAGTAGATGGGTCAAGCCGGGTGTTACCGAGATGGATGTGGCATCTGAGCTGGAGTATTTTTGTAGAAAAAAAGGCGTAGAGGGAATGTCTTTTCCCTCTATAGTGTTGGGTGGTGCGAGGGCATCACTACCACATGGTAAACCATCTAATAAAATCCTGAACGAGGGTGAACTCTTGCTTTTGGATTTTGGGGTGAGACTTAATGGTTACTGTTCTGATATGACGAGGATGGTTGCTATTGGTGAAATAGATTCAGAGACCAATAGAATATATAGTGTCCTTAAAGATGCTCAGCAGAGAGCAATAGATGAAGCAAAGGCAGGTATGGAGTCAGGTGAGCTGGATAGATTAGTGAGAGAGTGGCTTGGTGAATATGCAGAGTATTTTGGTCATGGACTTGGGCATGGGGTTGGTATTCAGGTTCATGAGTACCCTTATGTTTCTCAGCGTAGGAGTGAATTATTGGTGCCTGGTATGGTGTTTACCATAGAACCGGGGATTTATATGCCTGGTAGGTTGGGGATGCGGATAGAAGACATGATAGTTGTTAAGGAGAAAGGAGTTGAATTGTTATATACCTCAACGAAAGATATATAAGGGGGTAAAAGGGGTGGAGGATATAAAGAGGGGTGTAGAAGATCTTCAGAAGAAGTTAGAGAGGGTAGAGGATAGCAATGTAAAGGAGGTATTAAATGGTATATTGTCTTTGTTAGGAAGCATAGATACGATACTCGATGAGTTTTCTGACCAGATTTCTGTGATAGATGAAGACCTTTCGGAGTTGGAAAGTAGCTATCAGACAGATGAAGGGTTTGTGAGTGTGAAGTGTGTTCACTGTGGTGAGGAATTTTTTGTTGCTGCCAGTGATTACAGGGATGGCAGCGAGGTTGTTTGCCCTAATTGTGGTGAGATAAACATTATTAGATTGTAGGAGGGTTGAACGATGACAGAAGAGCATGTGAGCGAGCATAGAGATGATGAAGTAAAAGGGGAAGTATCCATATCTGAGGATGTTGTTTATACCATAGTTGCAAAGGTTGTGTCGGAGTGTAAGGGTATTGTGCCCATAGGCGGTAGCCTGGTTGAAGAGATTGCTCAAAAGTTTAGTAAAAAGCAGCCACCGAAGGGAATAAAGATAGATATGAAGGATAAAGAAGTTCATGTAGATCTGGTAATACAGATAGAATATGGCTATAGAATACCAGACGCTGTATGGGAGCTGCAGGAACATGTAAAGCATGAGGTTGAAAAGCTTACAGGGCTAAAGGTGGTTTCTATAGATGTTTCTGTAGAGTCTGTATACTTCCCTGAAGAGGGTAATAGGGGCGGAGATGTTGAATAACGAATTTGGAAGGGTGGATGTAAAAGATACTTTAATAAAGCAGATAATTTACAGGTGTATACCTTCTGGTTGTGTTGTTCAAGACGTGGATTTTAGAGAAGGCGCAGTGGTTGTGAGTATAGATTGGGTTAAGGATGAAAGGAGTTTTAATGAAGCATGTGTTCAGCATGTATGGGACGAGATAGGAGGGAGTACTTTTGGTGAGCTAAGAATAGAAGTCAATAGAATGAACAGGGATGCGCTATTTAAGTGGTGGTACTCATTGAGCAGGGGAAGTCAGGGTCTGATTGTGGGGGTGGTAATTGCCCTTTTGTGGAATATATTTGGTTTGTGGGGTATGCTTTTGGTTATTGGCCTTGGTGTAGGTGGTTTTTTTCTTGGGAAGTTTGCAGAGTCTATTGGTGGTTGGAGAGAGATATTTAAACGGTTGCATATATTCAGGTGAGTGATGACGCAGCGGAAGGCAAGAAGGGTAATACTTCAACTTCTTTTCCAGTATGATATCCATCCGGATAGTGTTTTTGAAGATTCCCTTGAACTTTTCCCTCCAGAATTTTTGAAGGGTATAGATTTTTCTTTTGTTAAGGGGTGTGTATATGGTCTTCTTGAAAAAACAGATCTGGTTGATGAAATAATAAACAGGCATGCGGTTGGCTGGAGAGTGGATAGAATGGGGGTTGTTGATAGGAATATAATAAGATTTTCTGTGTATGAGGTTATAATAGAGCGTAGAGTTCCCGTTTCTATCTCTGTTAACGAGGCGGTTGAGTTAGCTAAACTCTTTGGAGATGAAAAATCAAGTAGCTTTGTAAACGGGGTTTTATCTAAGATATTTAAGGAGGAAGGGATGGTTTCCTCTGAACAATAGGGAGAAGAGATATTGGGGTGGTTATTTCTTCTATGAAAACTTCTGGAAACCCATGGGAAAGTTGATAGAGGATTTTCCTCACCTTATAGAGGACGGAGATAAAATACTGGTGGCCCTTTCTGGCGGGGAGGATAGTATTGCTTTGATGGATGCATTGTGGCGTAAAAGGAGAAAATCACCTGTGAAGTATGAAATAGGTGGGGTTATGCTTGCCATGGGTTGGAGTGATACAGACCCTCGGGAGTTGCAAGTATATCTTGAAGATAGGGGAATACCATTTTATTTCAGGAAAACGGAAATATCCAGACTTGTAGAAGAAGGTAAAGGAAGAAGAAATCCTTGTTCGATATGTTCTTCGTATAGGAGAACATATCTCTACGGTTTTGCAGAACTACTTGGTTATAACAAGCTTGCGCTGGGTCACCATCTGGATGATACTATATCTTCCTTTTTCATGTCTTTGCTTTATACTGGAGAAATTAGGACCACTTGCCCTATGGTGAAGGCTGAAGATAAAGATATTTATATTATAAGGCCACTTTCTTATATTCGTAAAAGGGTGATATCAAGATATGTGAGGAAGATGAAGTTACCTTTAGTCGACAATGGGTGTCCATATGCCGGAGATAACAATAGAAGTTGGATAGAAAAGTGGTTTGCTGAGGTTGAGGAAAGGGTGAGATTTGCGGATGCTAATATCTTGGGTGCTTTGAGGAGAAGTGGTATAATTTTCAAAGAAAGGTAGGTGTGTCTTTTGCTTCCAAGGACGCTGGAATGGAAAAGTAGCTATCTTAGACTCGTGGACCAGAGGTATTTGCCAACGGAGTTGAGGTTCTTTGACTGCTATAAAGTTGATGATGTTGTTTACGCTATAAAGGAGATGGTAGTGAGAGGAGCTCCAGCAATTGGTGTTACTGCAGGTTATGGTGTTGTCATAGGTATTATGGAGATTGGGGATTTGAAAGGCAATTTCATAG
>JAGHAJ010000009.1 GCA_021161545.1 Synergistota bacterium
AGGACTGGTAAATTCCATAGAAGATGCTATATCTCTTGCAAAAGAGGTAAATAACAAATATTTACGTGTTATGGGTGATACTTTCCATATGCAAATAGAAGAACGTGCTGGGATACCAAATGCCATAAGAAAAGCTGGGAAATTTTGGTACCAGCATATGCACATAGCGGACAATACACGGCAAGCACCTGGCAGAGGAACAATGGATTGGAAAGAAATTTTAAGAGCACTCTATGATATAGAGTATGAAGGGAATATATCTCTTGAACCATTGCCCAAAGGTGCATCTCCATATGATGCAAGAAAGGGAAATATTCCTGCAGAAATATTAGATAGGGAACTCCTATTTGGGTTAAAATACCTAAGAATGCAAGAAAGTGCACTACTTGGGAGTGATTAGGGATGTTAGAAGAGCTAAGAGAAGAGGTGTATAATGCACATATGTCTTTGTGGAGTGAGAAACTTGTTGTGTGGACATCGGGTAATGTAAGTGCCAGAGATGGAAGAACAAATCTAATAGTCATCAAACCCAGTGGCTTACATTACAATGAGCTTTCTCCTGAAAATATGGTAGTGGTAAATATGGAAGGTGAAGTTATAGAAGGTAATTTAAAACCTTCAGTAGATACTATGACGCACTTATATATCTATAGCCACATGGAGAAAATAAACTCAGTTATTCACACACATTCAACCTATGCAACGGCACTTGCAGCTGCGGGACAATCGTTGCCTGTTTGCTTAACAGCAATGGCGGATTTTTTTGGCAGCGATGTACCCTTAGGGAACCTAAAGGTAATAGGAGGAAGTGAAATAGGTAAGGAAATCGTTGAAAAAATAGGGAAATCAAAGGCTATCTTGATGCAGAATCATGGTGTATTTACAGTAGGTAGTACGATAGAAGAAGCTTTAAAAGCAGCTATATATGTAGAAGAAAGTGCAAAAGTCTTTATACTTTCTAAAATAGTAGGCGAAGCTAAGAGAATACCGCAACCTATGATTGAAGAATTACATAGAAATTACACCAGTAACTATGGACAGAATCGGGGTAAGGAGGGGGAAAAATGGCAAAAACTTACTTGATTGGTACTGATATTGGTACACAGGGGACAAAAACAGTAATAGTGGATGAAGAGGGTAATGTTATCTCGACCGGGTTTCAGGAATATGATGTGATAAAGCCTAAACCTTCATGGGCCGAACAATGGCCAGATATCTGGGTTGACGCCACATTCAAAACCATAAAGATAGCCATAGAAAAATCTAACATACCTCTCAACAGTGTAGCAGGCATAGCATTAAGCGGATTGTATGGTGGTTCTGGAATACCTGTTGATAAAGATATAAATCCCTTGAGGCCGTGTTTGATATGGATGGATAGACGGGCTGTAGCAGAGGTAGAATGGGTAAAACAACACATAGATAAGGAAGTACTCTTTTCAATAACGGGCAATTATGTGGATTCTTACTACGGTTTTACGAAAATGCTGTGGATAAAAAATAATGAACCTGAAATCTGGGGAAAAGTATACAAGTTTATAACGCCAAAGGACTATGTTATATGGAGGATGACGGGAGTTAGTGCAATAGATTATTCATCAGCGGGGAATATAGGAGGCATATTTGATATACGTAAAAGGGCGTGGTCGGAAGATATGAGCAAAGCCCTTGGGATCCCGCTTTCGATGCTACCCGAAAAGATAGTTCCCTCTTCCAGTATAGTTGGTTGTGTAAGTAGATCAGCATCAGAGCAAACAGGATTGCTGGAAGGGACACCAGTAGTTTCAGGAGGCATAGATGCGCCTATGGCATCATTAAGTGCAGGGGTTTTAGAAGATAAAAAACATGTAGCTATGACTGGTACATCCATATGCTGGGGTGTAGTTCACAAGGGAGAGCATTTAAGCCCCAAACTTGTGAGTTTCCCTTATGTGATAAACGAGGAAGAAATAGTATATACATTTGGGGGAGCTGCAACAGCTGGAGGTATAGTAAAGTGGTTTCGTGACAACTTTGCTCCAAAGGAAAAAGAAATCGAATCTTCTAAGGGTATTTCTGCTTATGCACAACTGGATGGAGAAGCCAGCAATATATCACCAGGCTCTGAAGGACTTTTAGTTCTTCCATACTTCATGGGAGAAAGGTCCCCTATTTGGGATCCTAACGCTAAGGGAACCATAATCGGACTCACTCTGTATCACACAAAGGCACATGTCTTCAGGGCTATACTTGAGGGGATAGCATACTCTTTACGTCATAATATGGAAGCTGGTATAGAAGCTGGAATGGAACTTGACAAAGAGTGCATTATTGTAGGAGGAGTTGCCAATTCCAAACTCTGGGTACAGATATTCTCTGATGTTACAGGTTTCCCCATGAAAACTACAACATCCCGGGTTGAAGCACCTTACGGAGATGCATTTCTTGCAGGAATAGGAACAGGGGTTATAAAATCTCCTAAAAAGATAAAAGAATGGGTAAAGTTTACTCCACCTATACAACCAAATGGTGGTAACAGGAAGATATACGATTCCTATTACACGCAGTATATAGATGCGTATCTTAAGCTTAGAGATATTATGCATGTTCTCAATGACATCAGACAGCTAAGATGAGCTTCTCAAGAAAGCCTCGAGCTCTTCGCGCGTTGGCATAGAGGGGGCTGTACCTATACGAGTGACGGATATTGCCGCTGCAGCATTGGCAAACCTCACAGCCTTTACTATGGGGAAGCCCTCTCCTAATGCAACACCCAAGGCACCGTTAAATGCATCCCCTGCTCCCGTAGTATCTACAGCGTTTACTTTGAAGGAAGGCACTATCTTCATACCATTTCTATTAACTATAGCTGCACCGTCTGCACCGAGCGTAAAAACTACATTTTTTACTCCCATACTCAGGAGTCTATTTGCCGCTATTTCCAAATCTGAAGTATCTTTTATTTTGGTATCAGTTATAATTTCAGCTTCGCTTCTATTAGGAGTCACGACATCAACTCCTTCCAGCATCTTTGACGATACTTTGAAGGCAGGGGCTGGATTGAGGACAATTATGGGCTTCTTAACCTCTTCCCTTATGATATCGAGTACATACTCATTTATTTCCAAAGGTATTTCAAACTGCATTAATATAACATCTGCATTGACAATTAGGTTTTTTGCTCCGTTTATCAAAGCCTTGTCTATATGAGTATTTGCTCCTGGAGCAACGACTATCATGTTTTCTCCTTTGCTGTCGTCTACCATAATAAGAGCTATACCTGTATGAATAGTCTCATCAATCATAAGGTGAGTAATGTCTATACCCTTTTTCTTGAAATTATCTATAGCAATATCACCAAAAACATCTTTACCAACTGCCCCAATAAAGCTAACTCTTGCACCAAGCATTGCAGCTTGGGTAGCCTGATTTGAACCTTTCCCTCCAGGCCCCATTTTAAACGGGCCACCCAAAACTGTTTCACCTGGAGTGGGTAATCGGGGAGTCCTTGACATAAGATCCGTATTGAAACTACCAACTATGACCACTCTTGGTTTCTTGCTATTCATGAAAAACCACCTACCCTTTCACTGCTCCAAATGTTAGTCCTCTTACGAGGTACTTCTGGAAAGCCACAACCAGGACTATACTTGGGATAGATGCTATTATTGAGAGTGCAGAAAGTAACCCCCACTTTATTTCGTGTCCCCCTATAAGTCCCGAGATAAACACTGGAAGGGTAACTGCGTTAAATCTTGTAAATATCAGTGCAAATAGAAACTCATTCCACGCAAAGACGAACACAAACAGCGCAGAGACGACAATACCAGGCAAAATCAAAGGAAGCGTAACCTTTCTAAACGCCCTAAATCTATTATACCCATCCACTAATGCTGCCATTTCTATCTCCTCGGGAAGATCTTCAACAAAGCTCTTTATCAGCCATATAGCAAATGGGAGATTAAACAGCATGTATGACCATATTAACGCTGGATAAGTATCAATGAGGTGCATCATCCGAAACATTGTGAACAACGGTGTAACGGCCACAACAGGTGGAGCAAAGAGCAAAGACAAAATAAAGAATGAAAGGTTGTCACCTCCCCATTTGTATCTACCGATACTATAACCTGCAAATATGGCAAGTACGGTAGCTATCAGTGTATTCAATCCTGCTACTATAAGACTATTCATTACGCTCCGCATGCCACCGAGTTGCATTAAAACGGCTTTGAAGTTAGCTAAGCTGAATATAGTTGGGAAAAACACAGGTGGATAGTGGAAAAATTGTCCTTTGAACTTAAAAGCTCCAACAAATATCCAATACACAGGAAACATGAAAAAGGCAATTATAACAATGAGCAAAATATTATACAAGAGCTCTTTATGCTTTTTATCTTCTTTCGCCATAAGTGTATCACCCTTTCCTCTTCATCAATCTTACAAATACATTTGCTACAACAGTCATCATTAAGAGTTGAACTACTGCCAGCGCGCTTGTATATCCTATTCTCCAATACCTGAATCCTTCTACATACGTGTAAACACTAAGAGTCTCAGTAGATGTTCCTGGTCCTCCACCTGTAAGGATGTATACTGGGTCGAATATCTTGAATATCCATATAGTTCTGAAGAGAATTACCAAGATAAACATAGGTTTGAGAAGAGGTAATGTAACCCTAAAGAATGTTTGAAGTGGTGTTGCACCATCAACGTTAGATGCTTCATAAACCTGCTTGGGAATTGACTGCAAACCTGCTAATAGAATTAAAGCAACAAATGGTGTCCACTGCCATATATCAACGATCAAGATGGAATAAAGCGCTACAGATGGGTCCGCAGTCCACGACA
>JAGHAJ010000086.1 GCA_021161545.1 Synergistota bacterium
ATATTATACCTCATTTGTAGTTGAAACTGCCACAAAAGGAACAAATAACTCTTTTGCGATTGGAACATATGTCCATACCTATCTACTCTGGATATGACCATTGCTACTTGACAATCTGTTTGTATGGGTGATATACTTAGTTTGTTATGGTGCTCTCATCGTCTAGCGGCCAAGGACACTGCCCTTTCAAGGCAGCGGCGGGGGTTCGAATCCCCCTGGGAGCGCCAGTTTTTTGGAGCCGGTGTAGCTCAATTGGTAGAGCAGCGGAATCGTAATCCGCGGGTTGTCCGTTCGAGTCGGATCACCGGCTCCATTTAGCATATACGGGGTAACTGTTCTCCTACAAGTGAATCTACTATCCTCTTTCCTCCTATAGAAGTCTTCATTGCCACGATGCCGGGATGACTCTCTGTGACCTCTCCTATGACTGCTGCATCTTTACCAAGTGGATGTTTCCTCATTATGGAGACAATTTCATCTGCTACATCAGGTGCTGCAAATAATACCAACTTCCCTTCATTTGCAAGGTATAATGGGTCAAATCCCAGGATATCACAATAAGCCTTCACGTCTGGTTGTATAGGTATCTTTGATTCTTCTATCTCTATCCCAAAGGAAGCATCTGCCACAAACTCGTTTAGCACTGTTCCAAGACCACCGCGCGTTATGTCTCTCATGGCGTGGATGTCCTTTATTTTTGAGGTGAGCGTTCTTACTAATGGGTATAAGGAAGCACAGTCACTCTTCAACCCTTTGGGTAGCTCCATCTCATTTCTCAAAACCATAAGTGTTATGGAATGCTCACCGAGACTTCCGCTAAGTATGATTCTGTCCTTGTGCCTTATCTTGTGTGGTCCTATATCTGTGCTTTGAGGGATAATGCCTATACCTGCAGTATTGATAAAGATTTTATCAACCTTTTCCTTTTCCACTACTTTTGTGTCTCCAGTTACAATCCTTACATCATTTTCCTTTGCAGTGGATGAAATAGATTTCACGATCTCTTTTAGCAGTTCTTCTGAGAAACCTTCCTCCATTATAAGCGAGAGGCTGAGGTATAAAGGGGTTGCTCCGACCATTGCAAGGTCGTTTATTGTTCCTGTTACGGAGAGTTTTCCTATATCTCCGCCTGGGAAGAAGAGGGGTGATACTGTGTGAGAATCCGTTGTAAATGCGATTTTTGTACTGGCTATATCCAATATGGCAGAGTCTCCTAACTGGGATAATATTGGATTGCTCAGTTCTGGCATCAATATCTTTTCGATGAGTTCTCTGCTCAATTTACCGCCGCTGCCGTGGTCCAACGTTATCATATTGTTTTACCTCCGTATTTATAATATGCGGCACAGCTTCCTTCGCTTGAAACCATGCATGGTCCAACTGGCTCTAACGGTGTACAAACCTTTCCAAAGAGGGGGCACTGGTAGGGCTCGATTATGCCCTTTAGAACATCCCCACATCTGCACCCGGGTGGATCCTTACTATGCAATTCGGGTATCTGAAACCGTTTTTCTACGTCTAAGAAGGAAAATTCCTCCTTTAGCAACATGCCTGACTCTGGTATTCTGCCCAATCCTCTCCACTCGGTGTCCCCTATGTAGAATACCTCTCTGAGTAGTGTTTGTGCGTTTTTGTTCCCTTCGCTTCTTACCACATGTCTATAAGCGTTTTCTACTGCAGGTTGTCCTTGTGCAATCTGTAATACCATGCGGTATATTGCATACAGTATTTCTGAAGCCTTGAATCCTCCTATGACAGCAGGTTTATGATACCTTTCTGGGATAAAGTGATAAGGTTTTTCTCCTATTATAACACTCACATGTCCCGGACAGAGAAAGCCGTCTATAGCGATGTCTTCGTCTTTTAAAAGGGCCTCCATAGCTGGGGGTATTACCTTGTGCATGACCAGTATGGAGAGGTTTTTTATACCCTTCTGGATAACATCCTTCACCAGTATAGCAGTTGCTGGGGATGTAGTCTCAAATCCCACGGCAAGGAATACCACCTCTTTGTCTGGGTTTTTGATGGCAATGTCTATAGAATCTGTTGCTGCATATACTATCTTTACTGTTGCACCCTTTGCTATAGCCTTTCTCAAGGATGTTCCATTGCTACCGGGAACCCTTATCATGTCTCCGTATGTGGTTATTATGATGTCTTTCTGCTGACTTAGCCATATGGCTTTGTCTATCTCTGATGTTGGGGTTACACACACAGGACAACCGGGTCCACTGATAAATTTTACCTCAGGCTGTATGGCTTCTCTTATCCCGTACCTGAACATATTTACCGTATGTGTCCCACATACCTCCATAAAGCGTAGCTCTCGAGGGGCTGTTTGCTTTATTTTCCTTATGAGGGACTCAGACCATGCGGGATTATCCCAGTCGGGGAGATTCAATATTTGCTCATCTCCTCGAACAGGGATAACATCTCGTTAACCTCTTTTTCACTAATCTTTTCAATTGCAAAGCCGGAGTGTACCATTACATATTCTCCAAGCTTCACTTTTGGCAACATGTCTATCCTTATCCGCTGTCTTACACCACTAAGCTCTCCTATTGCATAAGGTGGCGATATTTCCACAACCTTCAATGGTATGCCTAAACACATAGTTCCATCACCCTTTTTATATTTTACTACCACAGTCAAGCAATTTGTGATACCTAATGTAGTGAGGTTTATAGAGGAGCGGGGTTATTTATGTTATACTTAGTAGGGATGGGTTTATGGTTATTATGACGGCGATGGCAATAGAAAAGCCCATGTGACTGGTGTCTAAAATGCAGAGCTATCAGCGGACTTTATTTTAAGAAATGACCCTTATGCAGAATTGCTCAAGCCAAAAGACAACATAGAGGGCTTAACAGAAATAGGAGATATGTAGTCTGTGAAGGGCAGTTTGATACCGATATTATAAACAGATTGAAAGAGATGGGGTTTTCACATCTTGGAGGTTAAAGGGTGTAAAGTAGGATTAAATTTCCAGTTTCATGCCGTCACTTGCAGCTATAATTTCTATGCCTGTGTTTTTTGACAGTTCCTGTGCAACCTTGTAAGGGTTTACCTTTAGCATGGTGCTGCCGAAATGTGTAAGCACAATACGCTCTGGTCTTATCTGGTTGGCTACGGTTACCACATCTTCTACTGAGAGGTGCTGGATGGATGTTCCCTTGACTGAGTTATAACGTACGACATTCATCACAATTGTGCTGGAGTCTCTGTAGCTATTAAGTAGTTCCGGAAAGAATCGTGTATCTACCATAAATGATAGTATCTTACCTTTTAGTTTGAACTTTATTCCATAGGTCTCCACTTGATGTCTGTGCCTTATGGAAGTGGAAAAGGTTATTTCTCCTATATGGTAAGTGTTTTCAGCCTTTAGTACATGAATCTCAGAGAGAAAGCTTTTTATGTATGTAAGTACCACTCTGTTTTCCCCAAAGAGAGCGTCCTCAGGTGCAAACAAAATCCCCTTTTTCTTTATACCACCAAGCGTTATTCCATCTATAATTATGTTTACATCGTTTGAGTGGTCTATATGCAGGTGCGTCAGGATAATAGCATCAATTTCTTGGACATCTATTTTAGGCCTTGACTTTGCCATCCTGACAAGTGTCCCGGGTCCGGGATCCAGTATGATATTTTTGCCGTCTATGTGTATGAATACGCCGCCCGATGACCTTATCTGCTTTGATACGACGAATCTTGCCCCGGCTGTCCCCAAAAACTTTATGTAGTTTTCAGACATTACTCAAATGCAGGTACTACCTGCTCTCTTTTACCTGCTTTTCTCTTCTCTGTGAGCTCGTATATCGTCTGGAAGTTTTGGCTTATCACCTGTAAGCATTCTTCGATGCTTTCCCTCTTGACTACTATGGGTTGAATATCCGTTGATTGGCTCATCTTTATAAAGTTTGGACTTAGCACTTTGCCGACAAATACCTCTACGGAGGGAAGCATAGATATTATCTTCTTCATCTTAGCAGTGCTACCATGTTTTCCTTCTTCTTCCTCTTCTATGGCTGTATTTTCCACTTTTTTCAATAGCTCGTATTCTCCACCCTCTTTGACGCTGTAAATGAAGAACTGTGTTGTATCTC
>JAGHAJ010000247.1 GCA_021161545.1 Synergistota bacterium
GTGGAGAAATGGGGCTCACATGCCTCTAATTTGGGGGCAGTTATGGCGTTTGAGTTTGCACGGGAGTGGGGTGTCCCTGCGTGGATAGTGGATCCTGTTGTGGTTGATGAAATGGATGAAATAGCCCGTATCTCTGGCATGCCAGAGATACAGAGAAAGAGTATATTTCATGCACTTAATCAAAAGGCAGTTGTTTACAGGTATGCTAAGGAAGTTAACAGGCCTTATAGAGAGCTCAGACTTATTGTAGCTCACCTTGGAGGGGGTGTTAGCGTTGGTGTGCACAGAAATGGTAGGGTTGTGGATGTAAACGATGCACTGAACGGAGATGGACCTTTTACCCCTGAAAGGTCTGGTTCTGTGCCTGTTGGAGAACTTGTGAAGATGTGCTATTCTGGTAAATATAGCTCAGAGGAACTTATAAATAAGGTAAGCAGAAGAGGAGGGTTTGTTGCCTATCTTGGAACGAATGATGTGAGAGAGGTAAAGAAGAGGATAAAGGAAGGAGATGGGTTTGCAAAGCTTATATATGATGCTATGATATATCAAATAGGAAAGGAGATAGGCTCTGCTGCTACTGTTCTTGAAGGTAAAGTGGATGCGATTATTATTACTGGAGGCGTTGCATACGATTCAGAGCTTGTTAATAGGTTGAAGGAGATGATAGGTTTTATTGCAGATGTTGTTGTTTATCCCGGTGAGGATGAGATGAAGGCGCTTTGTGATGGAGCATTGAGGGCTTTGAGAGGAGAGATTGAGGTTAAGGTTTATTGAGGGGGGAAAGGCTATGAATGTTACAGATAAAGCTGCTGTAAAGAGTGGCGAAGCATCAGAGGAGGAGATTCTTGTATTGGCATTCAAGCTTGACAAGGAGGAGTATGGCCTTGATGTAGATGTAGTGCAGGAAATTGTGAGAATAAAGGATATAACGCGGGTCCCTAAAGCACCTCACTTTATAAGAGGAGTGATAAATCTAAGAGGGGATGTTATTCCCGTTGTGGATTTAAGGAGGCTTTTCCATCTGGGTGAGACGCAGATAAATGCCAAGTATCGTATAATAGTGCTTAATATCATGGAAAAGAGGTTTGGTATTATAGTGGATGATGTGTCTGAGGTAATAAGATTTTCAAAAGACCAGATAGAGATGACCCCAGCTACTGTCTCGGATACTATAGATTCGGCTTATATAAAAGGAGTAGGTAAAGCTGGTAACAGGCTTATAATACTGTTGAACCTTATGGAGGCTTTGGGATTATCGAAAGGTGAAGAATCAGAAGGAGAGAAGTAGTCATCCTGGTATAGGGCACAGGAGTCGCTTGAGGGAGCGTTTTTTGAAAGGTGGATTTGATGCTTTTCACGATTATGAGATTGTTGAGCTACTTCTGACGTTAGGGACTCCACGTAAAGATTGTAAACAGCTGGCAAAAGAAGTTTTACGGAGGTTTGGAACGCTTCGTCGTGTTTTGGAGGCAGACGTTAGGGAGCTGATGGAGATAAAGGGAATTGGGAGACGCAATGTCTTTGGTATTAGACTTGCCGATGAATTGGTAAAACGCTTGTTAAAGGAAAGGACTTTTGGTGTTAAGAAAGATGTTATAGTTACCCCGGAGGATGTATTTGAGAGGTTAAGGGAGTATCTAAGGGTCTCTGTAGGGTGTAAGAAACGGGAGGTGTTTGTGGTGGTATTTCTTGATGCAAAGAACAGGTTGATAGCGATAGAAGAGCTTTTTCGCGGTACTGTGGATAGGAGTGCTATATATCCCAGAGAGATACTAAGGAAGGCTTTAATAAACAATGCAGTTTCAATGATATTTGCGCATAATCACCCATCAGGGGATGTTACGCCAAGTGAGGAGGATCGTGCAATTACTCGGAGGCTTGTATTTCTTGGGGTTATGTCTGGAATAAAGGTCCTCGATCATATTATTGTCGGTGAGGACAGCTACTTTAGTTTTGCGGATGAGGGGCTTATAGGGGAGTATATGAGAGAAGGAGGTGTTGGTGGTGAGTAATAAGGTAATGTGGGCTATTGTGGGAGTCCTGGTTGTCTTAGTGATCATATTTGCTGGTATGGCTGTAAATAGGGGCTCAGATGTAGCAAAACTACAGAATGAAAATACGTCTTTGCAGCAACAGCTATCTAAGCTCCAGGGAGCTGCGGAAGAGGCGAAAAAGAAATATGCTGTGTTGCAGGAAAGCGTTGAGAAAATGAAAAAGTCATTGCAGGAACTTAGGTCTGATAGGTCTCTTTGGCAGAAGGAGAAAGATAGTCTTGAAAAGGGGCTTAAAAACCTGAAGAAACTACTTGAACAGGAGAAGGAGAAGAGAAACGAAATAGCACGGAGGGCCTCTAAACTTGAGGAGAGACTTTCTGCACTACAAAAAGAGAAAGCAGAATTGCAGGTGCAGATTTCCAATCTGGAGCAACGGAGTACCGATAGTGCGGCTGAACTGGAGGAGCAGGTCACATCTTTAATGCAAGAAAACGCAAAACTCAGGGCAGAGAGCAAAAAGCTAAAGACGGAGAATGAAGACCTCAAAAAGAAGATAGAGAATATAAAGAGGGAGTTGCAGGAGAAGCAGTAGGAACTCAAGGGGTGAAGGTTAACCTTTACCCCTTTTGTTTTGCAAATATCTGTTTTTGAATCTTTCCTTAAAGTCGCTGAACCTCTGTTGTATAATGGCAAGGTGTGCTTCTTTCATCAGCTTGAGCAGGAAGTATAAGTTGTGGTAGGTGACAAGGCGCATGCCAAGTGTTTCTTTTGACTTTATGAGATGTCTTATATATGCTCTGCTGTAGTTTTTGCATACATAGCAATCACACTCATTGTCGATGGGAGTGAAATCAATGCTATATTTTGCCGAGCGGAGGTTTATCCTCCCTGAATGTGTGAACGCTGCACCTTTTCTGCCTATCCTTGTAGGGAATACGCAGTCAAACATATCTACTCCTCGTTCTATCCCTTCCAGCAGATTTATAGGGTCTCCTAATCCCATGAAATATCTTGGCTTGTCCTTTGGTAGTATGTTCATGACAACTTCGAGATTTTCATACATTATTTGCTGTGGTTCCCCTACACTCAGTCCACCTATTGCATAACCATCGAATTCCATTGATACAGTTCGTAGAGCACTCTGTCTCCTTAAATCGGGAAATGTTCCTCCTTGTATTATCCCGAACAGCTTAGATCCAGATGGATGGTACTCTTTATACTTTTTGCTCCTTTCTGCCCACCTCAGAGTTCTTTCCATGGCCTGTAGAGTCTCTTCGTAGCTACTTGGATAAGGAATGCAGTGGTCAAGGGGCATGATTATGTCTATTCCTATGTCTTGATTTATCTCTATGACGGTCTCTGGTGATAGAAAAAGCCTTTCTCCACTTATGTGCGACTGGAAACTTACACCTTCTTCTGTTATCTTTCTTATCTTCGAAAGACTCATTACCTGAAAACCGCCCGAGTCTGTCAAAATAGGCCTATCCCAATTCATAAATCTGTGCAGTCCACCAGCAGATTTTATGACATCTATACCTGGCCTTAGAAATATGTGGTATGTATTTGCAAGGATTATCTCAGCCCCTATTTCTTTTAGCTCTTCTGATGACATGCCCTTTACGGTTGCCTGTGTGCCTACTGGCATGAATACAGGGGTATTTACGATGCCATATGGCAGATAAAGTTTACCGACTCGTGCGTTTCTGTCTGTTGCTATGGCTTCGAACATGTATTACCTAAGCCCTCCCACATACAGGACATCCCTTTTGCCTTTGCATCTCTATTGTTGAAAACGAGTTTCGTTTTAAGTCTATCATGAGCAGTTTTCCGGCAAGTGTTTCACCTATACCTGTAAGTAGCTTTATCACTTCATTTGCCTCTATCACACCTACTATACCTGCTATTGTGCCTATTACTGGAAAGGGTTTTTTGACCTGTGGATTGTGTGGGTATATACATCTTAAGCATGCGGTTTTATCCAGTATGATGGTAATTATTCTCCCATAAAAGCCCTCTATTGCCCCATGGACGAGTGGGATACCGTTGGATACAGCGTATTCGTTCAGAAGAAATCTTGTCTCGAAGTTGTCCAGGGCGTCTATGAGGACATCTGATCTTCCTAAGATAGAGAGGTTTTCCTTTGTTAGTTTTTCCTCCACTCCATGTATATTTATGAGTGGATTTAGCGATTTTAACCTTTTTACTGCGCATGTGAGCTTTGGCCTTCCTGTGTCTTCTGAGGAATACA
>JAGHAJ010000069.1 GCA_021161545.1 Synergistota bacterium
CAGGCACACCAGAAGAAGTAGCCCATATAAGTTCTTCTTACACAGGTAAATATCTATGGGCCAAGATTCAAGATAGTTGGGGAGGAAGCTGGGTTGAAAATACGTAGAAACAGTATAAGAAAAATTGGAATAATTGTGCTTAGCAACCTTGGAGATAACATTCTCCTGACACCCGCTGTTTGTAACCTTGTTGAGTATTTTAACGAAGCCAGTTTCTATGTGTTCGTACCATCAGGTTCGGAAGAAGTTTTCTCTTTCTTGCCAAACCTCGAGGAAATTGTTCCTTACAGCAGGGAAGAAAACGGTAGATGGTATCTTATCAAGGCACTCAGGGAACGGAAACTTGATTTGGTGGTGGACTTTAGGTGCACGCTGGTACCATGGCTTTCAGGTGCCCGCTATAAACCAACATTTTTTTTCAAAGAATTCTTCATATCGAAACGTAACCTACACGAAGCAGATAGAAATATTGCTATGCTTAAAAAAGTTTTAGGTATTCCTGTAAGAAGATGTAACCTCACCTTTCAGGTGAAAGGTGAGGACAAAGTGTGGATAAAGGAGGTATTTAAAGATTACTCTATATCTAAAGAAGAAAAGAAAATAGCTTTAGCAATAGGTGCAAACTGGGACAAGAAAAGATGGCCTATAGACAAGTTTGCAAAACTCGCAGATGATTTATCCATGAATAGAAAATGCCGGTTTTTTCTTATCGGAAGTAGGGAGGATGAAAGAGATCTTGCGAGTGATTTTATAAAACTTAGTAATGTTAATACTGTCAATCTGGTTGGGAGAACAACGCTTGGTAGATTGGCTGCACTTTTAGAAAGTATAGATTTACTCATTAGTAATGACACTGGCGTTCTTCACTTGGCGTCTGCTATGCAGGCGCCAACAGTCGCTATATTTGGTCCAGGAAACTGGAAAAGATATGGCCCTTATGGTAACAAATACATTATAGTCCACTTGGACCTCCCTTGTATGCCTTGTAACAGAAATTATTGTAAATATGGCGATTTTAGATGCATAAAAGATATACCTGTAGAGATGGTGGAAAGGGCATGCTATGAAATATGGGATTGAATACCTAAAGCTAAGGCTTAAGGAGAAATACAGAAAAAGAAAGCTTATATTATTTGTGCTCATAGCAATACTCGCGCTTTCTCTTCTTTTAAATGCAGGTATAGGTAGTGTTCCCATTCCCATTAGCAGTATCTTCAATTTACATTCAAGAATAGGGGAAATATTCTGGCTCATAAGATTGCCAAGACTGTTACTTGCAGTGGTTGTAGGTGCTGCACTTTCTGTTTCCGGAACAGTTATGCAGGGGTTGTTTAGAAATCCAATGGCAGGTCCATACTTGCTGGGTACATCTGCTGGAGCAGGTGTTGGTGGAGCTATCGGATTTCTCCTTGGAGGTATATATTCGGTAAGTTTACTATCATTTGTGGGAGCAATGCTCCCGACATACATATCCTATAGATTATCAAAAACACGATATGGTGCCAATATCTTAATCTTAATACTTACCGGTATAGCTATAAGCGCATTACTATCTTCACTTATAACACTTTTGCTATTTTTAGCCGGAAACCAACTTCACAACGTATTCTTTTGGCTTATGGGCAGCCTCAGTAGTGCCAACTGGTATACACTCCTGATATCCAGCGTACCTATATTCACAGCTCTTCTTTTTATTGGAAGGCTTTCTACAGAGCTTAATGCACTGGCTTTGGGAGAAGAGACTGCTTCATCCATAGGAATAAACACAGAACACTATAAAAAGATACTTTTATTCTTTTCGTCTTTGCTAACATCCTCGTCTGTTGCAGTATCCGGTATAATAGGCTTCGTAGGGTTAGTAATACCCCATATATGCAGGTTATTATTTGGTTACGACAACCGGATCGTTATACCCGCATCAGCCCTAATAGGTAGCACATTCATGCTGTGGTCAGATACTGTATCAAGAAGCATAATATCTCCCGCTGAAATTCCTATTGGTATAGTTACATCTTTGGTAGGTGCACCCTTTTTCATGTATCTTCTGCTGAGAAGGAAGGGTAAATAACCTTTAACATGGACAGTAGTGAAAGAACGGCCATGAGTAATATCGATAGTACAAGTGCGTAATACCCATATCGTATTTTTATCCACATTCCAAGAAATGGAGATGAAGCACTTATCGTTCCTACTACAGACTCATATAACCCCACAACTTTAGCCCTCTCATGTGTACCAGACATAGAGGAAAGCATAAGATTGGAAGATATTAAACAATATTGTTGAAATACAAAAGATACTGCAAACATCCATATATTACCTCCAGTTAGGACCCATACGAACAGGATAATAGCCCAAGCTATGATACTCAAAGAAAACACCTTTTTTGCGTTAGCTTCAGTGATAAAGTAAGCACCAAGTATACTACTGAGTGCTGCTACTATGTTACCCATCGAAAAGACAAAGTTTATGTAGCTGTCAGAAAAAGACCTTATTTCCTTGTAGAAAAGGGTAGGAAATGGTCCATACGGGATAGCATTGAGTATCATCCCGAAAAACGTGCCTGCAACCATAAACCATAATAAATTCTTAGTAAATGAAAGGTGGAAGCTCCCTCTCTTTTCAGAATTCCTGAGGGTTTCTTCAAGAAAGAGATGCCTAAGTGCACCGGCAATTCCTACTACGATAGCTGTAATGATGAATAGGTTTGGTATGTCAGTAAACTTTAGTAGAAATGCCCCAGACAGAGTACCTAAAGCAAGCCCGGCGGATACGGATCCTTCAAGGAAGGAAAAAGATTTCCCTTTACCTTCTGATGAAGATGACTCAAACACAAGAGATAAAAAAGACGGCATCTGCATTGAAGATACTACTTCTGAAAGGGAGGCCAACAAGATAAATATGTATGGACTCTTTGTAAATGCCATCATCGCATATAGAGCTGCCCCAATATATGTAGGCAACACAATTAGATTTTTCCTTCCAAACCTATCAGAGAGATACCCACCCAGCACCTGTGCACTTGTAAATCCTATCAACATAGAAGCGTAAGCTATTCCTACTAACCAGTCAGTAGCACCTAGCTGTTTTAAATACACGGGTGTCAGGTAGTACCATGTAAATATTATTGCTACATTCATAAAGATTGTAATAGATGTTACATGTATGTTCCTTTTCACCATTGAATGTAAGTATATAATGGAAGGCTGGTTTTGTCAAAGCCATCGATAATTTTTCTTCTCCTTTATGTTCACTTATCCCACATTTTGTATTTCCTTAAAGTACAAGTAGCAGTATAATATTAACCAACAAAAGCAAGAGGAGGTATGAAATGAAAACACTTGTAGTAACAGGCTCAGCAGGATTTATAGGCTGGAAAACGTCAGAAAAACTTCTTGAAGCTGGTCACAAAGTTGTAGGAATAGATAATCTTAATGATTACTACGACATCAGGCTAAAAGAATGGAGATTAAATTCCTTAAAGAAACACGGTAACTTTGTATTTTATCATGCAGACATAGAGGACTTTTCTCAGGTTTCCAAGATATTTGATAGCAATATGCCAATAGATGGCGTTATAAACCTTGCTGCAAGGGCAGGGGTGAGATATAGTCTGAAAGACCCTTTTGTCTACGTAAGAACAAATACTATTGGTCACTTAAACATACTTGAAGCATGCAGGCTCCGAGGTGTTAAGAAAGTCATACTTGCTTCCACATCTAGTCTCTACGCAGGCCAAAAGACCCCTTTCAAAGAGGAACTGGCAGTAAATAAACCAATTTCCCCTTACGCTGCCTCAAAAAAAAGTGCAGAGGTTATGAGTTACACATATTTCTATCTCTATGGTATATCAACCACAGTTCTCAGATATTTCACGGTATATGGACCTGCAGGCAGACCGGATATGAGTATATTCAGATTTATAAAGTGGATAGATGAGGGCAAGAAAGTAAAAGTTTTCGGGGATGGTAAACAGAGCAGAGATTTTACATACGTAAGTGATATAGCAGAAGGTACAATCAGAGCTCTATCCTTGGATGGCTATGATATAATTAACCTTGGTAATAATGAGCCTCATATTCTCATGGATATCATAAAGATGATAGAAGATGTGTTGGGCAAAAAAGCAGAAATAGAATACCTGAAGTTCCATAAAGCAGACCTCAAAGAGACATGGGCAGATATACAAAAAGCTAATAATCTACTTGCTTGGAAACCCCAGATATCCATAGAAGAAGGTATAAAACAAACCATAGAGTGGTACGTAAAAAACAAGAAGTGGTTGGAAGATATATTCTTAGGTGAAGAGTAAATGGAAGACAAAGTGCTGAATGAATTAAGAAAAAAAATTGAAGACATAGATGGAAAGTTAATAAAATTCCTAAATGAACGTGCAAAATTATCCATAAGGATAGGAGCAAGAAAAAAAGCATTAGACTTACCGATTGTAGATACAGAGAGAGAATCTTTTCTCTATAATAGGCTATTAAAACTGAATTTGGGCCCTTTGCATAATGATCACCTACTAGCCATATATAGGGAAATAATCTCATCCTCCAGAGCTTTACAGAAAGATATAAGAGTTTCATACCTTGGGCCAGAAGGCACATTCACACACATGGCAGCCATGAAGCAGTTTGGTAGTTCATCTCAATATTTTGCTGTGACTAGCGTAAAAGACGTATTCAGAGAGGTTGAAGCCAGAAACAGTGATTATGGGGTTGTTCCTGTGGAGAATTCAGTAGAGGGAGTGGTTACCTATACTCTCGATACCTTTTTTAACTCAAATCTACGAGTGGTAGGAGAGGTTTACCTGAAGGTATCACACGTCATTGCATCGAATAGAAAGGGTTTTTCCAAGGTGTATGGGCATCCTCAAGCAATAGCACAATGTAGAGAGTGGTTATCAAAGAGCCTTCCGGATGTTAGTATAATAGGAGTAGGAAGTTCTGCTGAAGCTGCCATAAAAGCAGCTTTAGAAACAGATGCAGCATGCATAACAACTAAACTTGCCGCACAGAAGTATGGTCTAAATATAATAAAGGAACACATAGAAGACTATCCAAGTAACACAACGAGATTCTGGATACTTGGCAGAAAATTACCAAGACCAACAGGTGAGGATAAAACATCTATCCTGTTCTCAGTAAAAAACGTTCCAGGTGCATTATATCGTGTGTTAGAAGTATTTGCAGTAGACAATGTCAATCTAACAAAGCTGGAATCCAGACCCATGAAAAGTGTTCAGTGGGAGTATCTGTTCTTTGCAGACCTTACGGGACATTACACAGATGAAAGAGTAAAAAAGTCACTAACAGAATTGAATGATAAGGTGAATTATTTTAAACTCTTGGGTTCATACCCTAAAGGAATCTAACATTTAAGATTGGAGGTGTGTCTATGTTTACTACACTTATAGAGCCAGACCTTGAAGGCTATCACATCGTTGTAGACTATGAGGAAGGAGATAATAAGGACATTGCTGTTGATTTCCTACGGCTCTCTGAAGGGGAAGATGTTGAAAGGGTATTTATGAATGAAGAATCTGTATGGGTAATAATTGGAGGGGAAGCGAAGTGGCATATATCAAGCGGTATGTCGGGAATCTTTAAGAGAGATAATGTATTCAAAGATTTACCCCAAGGAGTTTATCTCCCACCAGAAGGCATAATAAGGATACTTTCTACATCACCTATTACTGAAATTGCCGTAATCAGAAGCAGAACAGATAAATCATACTCAGCTGCATTTGTTAGCAGTGAGAATATTAAAGAAACCAGACAGGAAGGATATGGATGCAACCATTTAGTTAGAGAAATAATTGGTGAGAACTTTACTGCAGCAAAGCTTCTGATATCAGAAACCATCGTTGAATACCCGAAC
>JAGHAJ010000160.1 GCA_021161545.1 Synergistota bacterium
GCACCTCCTACACCAAACGGACAAACTATAGTAACCTGATGTGTCGGGTACTTAGCAACCGAAACCCCGACCACCAAGAAGGTCGCCAAAAGTAACACCAATACAATCCCCAAAATCTTCTTCACAATTCGCACCCCCCTTCATAGCTGTAGCAACCTCTACTTCAGGTACCCCAGCTCCTTGGCTACCTTTGTGAACATAATCTTCTCCTGCCCCATTTCCTTAACAAACGCCTTCCCAGGCATATATCCAGGCCTCAGGTTTGTCATGGTCTTCTCCGTAAATTCAACATAAGATGGGTCCTTAATAGCCTTCGCTATGGCCTTTTCTATGAACGCCACTCTGTCTGCAGGAACACCTTTTTTGATTGCAAATGCCCTGAAGACACCAATATAGTCATGCACCCCAAATTCCGAGACAACAGGAACATTTTTCCACATCGGCAGCCTCTTTGGACTCATGGTAATCAGGACCCTACCTTTACCAGCATCAATAAGGCTCTTAATAGCCAGTGGCTCTTCCATGTGGCTTATTATGAACCCACCAAGTACTGCCGCCTTCGCCTGAGAACCCTTCTCAAAAGGAACAAAGGTAATCTTTATACCAAAGTCCCTCGCAAAGAGGTGATCACGAAGGTCATCATATCCCATAGGAGATGTTCCACCGACGGTAAGCCTATAGGGATTCTTCTTTGCCCATGCAAGCAACTGCTTGAATGTTTTAAACTTGCTCTTTGCAGACACCCACAAAACAGAGGTATCGTGCTGAACCCTTGCCAATATATCAAAGTTCTTGAATATATCTACCTTAGACCTGTGCAACACGGACGCAATAAGGTGAGAAGTTGTAAATTCAAAGATCGTGTATCCATCTGCGGGTTGCTGTGCTGCGTATATCATGCCTTTTAAACCTCCACCACCAGAAACATTCACAATCACAACAGGTACACCAAGTGCCCTGGAAAGCGGTTTCTGAAAAGCCCTCAGAAACGTATCACTTCCCCCACCAACTCCAAATGGGCAGACTATGGTTATCTTTTTGTCAGGAAACTTACCCATAGCAAGTACGGAAATGCCCATCACCAACACCACAACCATAAATACCACACCCACAACTCTTAACTTTCTCATATCATACACCTCCTCTTAATTCTATCTGATAAACAAAAAAACTCAGAAAATTATTCTCATCTATCACCCCCCTTACAAAAACTTCAGAAGCTCCCTAATATCACTCATATGTTCCAGCCCCAAAACAGCTCCTTTTAGTGCTTCAGCTTCCTTCCTCGAAAGCACATTTCCTACAAGATGCAAAAATCTCTTCTCCATTTCCTCATCTGATAATGGGTTTTCCACAGAGCCCTTGGCATGAGTAACCTTAAAACTCCTTTTACTTCCATCAGACAAATACACAACAAGCTCTGACTGCCACTTCCTGGGATAACCAGCATCAAACTGCTCATCAGAAACCACTTCAACCCTCCCAGCAAGCTCCTGAACACCCTTATCGTGCACCCTTTCATCAGAAAATTGCTCCACCATGGCTTCACCATCTATAAGGGCAACTGCTACCGCATATGGTAGGCTAAACTGTGCTTCAACACTATTGGCAGGATGATGTGTAAAGCCACACTGCATCTTTGCAACACTAAAAGTCCTTACCAACACAGAAGCTATATCTTCCACATTTATGGAATCTCTCAACCTCAAAGCCGCTTCCACAGCAGGATGCATACTTCTACAGCATGCAAATGGTTTTATCTCCGTATCTAAAAGATAGAACTCTCTTCCTAAATCAGATACTACTACATCGTAGCTATACTCGTCAGAGGCTGCCTTGAAAAAACCACCATCATCCGCTTCTATAACCTTAGTAGGACCAGTAAAATCTTCTTTCGACAAGAAAGCAGATAACACCCCAGACTCCGCTGCCCTTCCAGGATGAAACTTCTTGCTCATAGAACCATCTGAAGTAAATGCCCACAAACCTGAAGATTGGGTACCTGCCAGTCCCAGTGCACTTGCAGTATGTACAGCATCTAAACCAAGCAAGAAAGAAGATGCAGCAGCTGAACCAAATGTCCCACAAGTGCCAGTAGCATGCCACCCCCTAATCCTATGAGAAGCCGCACCAACTCCCTTCCCAATCCTAATCATGCTTTCATAACCAACAATGACTGCACCAAGAAATCCTCTGCCACTCACACCCAGATACTCACCTAACCCTAACGCAGCAGGAATAACAACCGCACCTGGATGAAGCTTCGCCTCTCTATGTACATCATCAAGCTCCAGTGTATGGGACATTATCCCATTTATCCGCACAGCATGAAATAAGTTAAGCCTTATACCTCTACCCCAAACTTTCGAACTACCTGAAGAAATATCAGGTGGAATAGCATCCAGAACACGGGAAACTGGAACACTACCAGAAGCAGAAAGAGCAACCGCCAGTGTGTCGAGAATGTGCAATTTTACCTTTCTCAAAATATCTGCTCCCACATCATCCAGCTTAAAAGACGAGATAAACTCAGCTAACCTCAAAGTCACACCTATACTCATTTCAACCTATCCTCCGGCACATAAACAAAACCATCCATTATAATCCTTGCAGTTCTGCCAACCGTTACTTCTCTAATAACACCATCATCTCCACTAGCAAAAGAGACATCCATAACACCAGAAGGGTGACCTATCACGATATGATTTTCGCAATCCTTAGCAATTTCTGCAGGGATAGTCTCAGGGTCAGAAACCGCTGATGCCAGAGCAATGGCACTTGTTACGGGGAATGCCTTATGAAGCCTGCCACCAGTGATGACTCTACCAAGCAGGGTTATATCTTTCGCACTAACACGCTTTCCATTCACGGGTGCTACAAAATCCATAGGAGGTGCTACGATAACCACTTTGGGCAGATTCGGAAATTTCTTCTTAGCCAGATCTCTATTTTCCACCACACCTGCTCTAACTAAGGCCTCCATCCTCAAAGATTCTATCCGCTCGACAAGTGCAGCATCCTTGTCTATTCTGGAAGGTCCCTCTACACCGGTAAGTCCTAAATCAAATGCCCTGACAAAAAGTGCCATAACACCTGCATCAACTATGGACACCTCCAGCCCTGCAAGAATCTCTTTTTTATTTCCTGTTGGATACAGCCTGCCAGTAATGGAACCTGCAGGTTCTATAAATGTTTCATTTATCCTTGCACCCCCAAACGGGACACCATCAATAAAAAAGTCTCCTTCAAAAACGGGTTCCTTTCCTTTGACAGGGACATCAAGCCTCACCAGCTTATCCGTATTCGTATCATATACCATAACTGTAGTCACAGGTTCCACAGCTTCCTTTAAACCTTTCAATATCGCAAACACCCCTACCCCCGAAAGGAGGTTCCCGCAGCTAAGAGAGAAATCAACAACTGGTCTATCTATGCCCACCTGAGCAAATGTATAATCCACATCCACACCATCTTTACAGGAGGAACTGACTATGGCAGCCTTACTTGTTAGTGGATCTGCCCCACCCAGTCCATCTATCTGCCTCGGATCGGGACTACCAAATATAGCCAACAACAATCGGTTCAACATCTCCCCCTCATAGGGAACATCGTCACCCTTTATATACACTCCTTTACTCGTTCCTCCTCTTATAATGCTCACTGGAATCCTAAGCATATTCAATCCCCCTGTTCAATTCTTCCCATTATAGTCTTTGTTATATTCCTTATATGTTCTTCAACAGCAAGTTCTGCAGCAGCTATATCCTTGGAGACTATGGCATCAAATATAGCCATGTGCTCCTTAAATGACTCTTTTAACCTATTTGGGGCATGTAAAGATAGAATACGAACCCTATGAAGCTTCTCGCCTAACAAGGATATTACATTAGATAGCTCTTTATTCCCGCTACCTTCTATAATTATCCGATGGAATTTCGAATTCGCAACAACCATGTCATCCACGCTCCCACTTTCTACCAATCTCCTCATCCCCCTTACACAGCCTTCAAGCTCTTCCATGCAACCCTTGTCATTTCTCTGAATAAAAAGGCGAGCACCGAGTTTTTCCAGACACAGCCTTAATTCCATCAGATCTTCTATCTCTTTCTTACCAAGCTCTTTCACCACAAAACCTCTGTGAGGTTGCAGCTCCACAAAACCCTGAGCAGCAAGGTGATGCAACGCCTCTCTAACAGGTGTTATACTCACACCAAATTCTCTCGCTATCTCCTCTATAACAAGTTTCTTTCCCGGTAGATAAGTTCCACCTATCACCAACTCCTTCAACCTCTCAAGAACTTCTACTTTTAAGGACCTCCTCTGTATTACCACCAGCACCACCTCTAAATCATGTAAAATATATTATGTAAAATACATTTTATATGTTAACACTTCGTAGAAATGGTGTCAATACCATTTTTGAATTGCCATTAAATGTGGTATAA
>JAGHAJ010000191.1 GCA_021161545.1 Synergistota bacterium
GCCTTGTATAGTATATGAGAATTGCGTTTATTGCCCCTAAGGCTATTCCGATGGGTATAGGTATTAGGAAAGCAGCTAAAACACTATTTACATAGTAACTGCTTATGATTATTCCCATGATATACTGTGCTACCGTTGCAATGGCTGTAAAGGACACATCTATACCTCCGGATATCAAAACAACAAGTTCTCCAAGTGCTACAACACCTAAGAAAGTATTGTTCCTTAGCATGTCAAAGATATTTTCCAGGGTCAGAAATTTTGGGTTCATAAAGGTAAGAAATGCAGCAAATATAATGAGTATAAGTAATAAATATGATTCCTGCCGGCCTATTATGCCTTTCATAGCTTCTTATTATTCACTCCTTAATGCTTCTTTCTAATTCTTCCTCGTCTATCTCTTGTGGTAAATACTCTGCAACAATCTTACCATTTTTCATCAGTAATATCCTGTGAGAATTATATATTACCTCCGATGGTTCATCAGATATGAGTATTATGGAAACTCCTTTTGCTGAAAGTCCATGAACGAGATTAAAGATACTCTCCTTCGCTGCTATGTCTATACCAATAGTAGGACCATCTAATATTAGTACCTCGGGTGAGGTCAATATCCATTTTGCTAAAACAACCTTCTGTTGGTTTCCACCTGATAAGGTTCGCGCAGCTGCTTCTACGCTTGGAGCCTTTATACCAAATACCTTAACAGCATCATCTGCGAAGCCCCTTGTTAACCGTCTATCTACAAGACCTAATTTACCCAATACTTTCTTAAAGTTTGTGATGATTATATTATACATTATGGGTTGTGGCAGTATAATTCCCTGAACGAGCCTGTTTTCTGGCACATATGCTATACCAAGCTTGATTGCATCTCTGTTTGAATTTATATTTGCATGCTTACCTTTAAATATGATCTCTCCGGTATCGTATTTATTCATTCCGAATAAGCTTAATGCAAGCTCTGTACGCCCCGCTCCTTTAGGTCCTATGATACCTAATATTTCACCTTTATAGATGGCAAAGTTTATATTTGAGAATTGTCCCTCCTTTGAGAGATTTTTTACCTCAAGTACCACTTCTTGGCTTTGCAACTGGGGCACTTTTGATTCTTGTACTATTTGTTTTCCCGTCATCAGATATGCAAGTTTGTTCTTGTTCAGCTCGTCTCTGTTGAATGTACCTATCTTTTTGCCATCCCTTAATACAGTAATTCTATCTGATATTTCAAGTACTTCTCCGAGCCTATGACTTATAAAAAGTGTTGAAATACCACTGTCTTTCAGAGAACTTATGAATGCAAAAAGCCTATCTACTTCCTTCCTTGTAAGTGAGGAAGTAGGTTCGTCCAGTATTATTAGTTTGGCATCACTTGCGAGAGCTCTACATATAGCAACAAGTTGCTGGTCTGCCAGTGGCAGCTTTCCCAGCTCTATAGATGGGTCTATATCAAGACCAAATTCTTTTAGTGACCTCTCAGCCAAGTCGTGTATCTCACGCCAGTTCACCAGCAATTTACCTTTTTCTGTGTATCTGTGGATAGCTATGTTCTCTGCAACAGTTGTATTGGGGAATAGTGAGAGATCCTGATGGACCACGTGGATTCCCAATCTGAATGTTTCAAGAGGAGAAAGTGCCTTTCTCACTGTACCTTCAATGGTTATTTCTGCTCCTGCCTCTGGTTGTATCACGCCAGTCAGAATCTTAACAAGTGTACTCTTCCCGGAGCCATTTTCTCCCACTAAGGAGTGAACTTCTCCCTTTCTGATTTCTATATCAACATCCTTTAATGCAAGAACTCCTCCATAATTTTTACTAATACTCTTTGCATCTAAAAAGATACTAACTTCTCCCATCTTGCCCGCTTATATTCTCCTCTCCGGGTTAACAAACTGTTTTAGAAGGTTCCGAAGAGACTAATCTCTTCGGAACCTATAGATTAAAATCCTAATGCTTCTGCATCCTTTGCGCTTCTCATTATCTTGATCTGGTTAAAGTAGATTATCTTGCCCTTCACGTGCATAGGCCCAAGGTGAGGTATCTTTTCACCAATAGCAATCTTCTTGTGGTTCAATATCATGTTTGCAATATACACCATTGCGTACCCAGCTTCCTTTGGATCCCAGAGTTGGGCAGAGTCAATCGCGCCTGACTTGAAGTATGGTATAGTAGTGGAAGGGATTGCACTGCCCACCACTATGATTTTGTTTTGTAATCCCTTCTCGGTTACGGCCTGTGCTGCACCGATGGGACCAAGACTGCCCCATCCTATTATGGCACCCAACTTGTTGCCGTATGTGGTGATAAGATCCAGAACAGCTTTACGAGAATCTGTTACACTTTCAGCGGTGGGTAATCTGGAAGTAAGCTCTTTCAGGAACGGGAAGTACTTCTTAGCATACTTTAATGCTACATCAGCCCAGAAATTGTGGAGAGGTACAGTGAGGCTTCCTACCAACATAACGAAACCACAAGGTTTCTTCACTGTAAATTTTTCACCCTGGTTCACTATGTTTCTAACTATCTCATTTATTGCAA
>JAGHAJ010000274.1 GCA_021161545.1 Synergistota bacterium
AAAATCCACAGAAGCAACAGATATAAGATGTAATCCCTGTGCATAGGCAACAAGAGCTGCAACATATACAGCCTCTTCAAGCACATTCCTGAATATATACCTATCCACCCCTACCTTCCTCAAAAACTCTCCATACCTTTTCACGAGTTTTACTCTTTGCTCCTTGTAGTCAGATAGAATACGTGCATTAACGGAAGCAGCAATCGAAGGAACAGCCACACCAAGGTCCAGAGCAGACTGAACTGTCCACTTACCTGTTCCTTTGCTCCCCGCCTTATCCAAAATAAGCTCAACGAGTGGCTTTCCTGTCTCATCATCTATCTTTCTGAGGAGCTTAGCAGTTATCTCCATGAGAAAGGAATTCAATCTTCCCTCATTCCATTGCTCAAATATCTGCTGGATTTCTGATATTTCTATGTCAGCAACAGTTCTCAAAAGGTCGTAAGCCTCTGATATTATCTGCATAATAGCATACTCTATACCGTTGTGTGTCATTTTCACAAAATGTCCTGCACCACCTTTACCAAGGTAGGCACAACAACTACCATCTTCAGTTCGAGCAGATATAACATTTAGCAATTCTGCAATCTCATCATAAGCCTCATGGCTACCACCCACCATTATAGATGGTCCATATAATGCACCCTTTTCTCCACCGGATATACCTGCTCCCAGAAAGCGTATTCCTTTATCTTCAAGGAGCTTACATCTCCTCTCCGTGTCCATGTAATGTGAATTTCCACCATCTATGATGATACTTCCCTTTCCCAGTAAAGGCACAAGCTTCTGTATAAAATCATCCACAGGTTTACCCGCCTTCACCATAAGAAGGATTCTCTTAGGTACCTTGAGTAGCTCTACAAACCCCTCAAGGGAATAAGCAGGCATTATATTTTTATCCCTTGCACGTGTATCAACGAATTGCTTTGTTCTCTGAGCAGTCCTGTTAAAGACAGCAACTACATAACCATTTCTTTCCACATTCAGGGCAAGATTACTGCCCATTGTACTCATACCTACTATGCCGATATCTGCTTTAGCCACGTTTACACCCCCGAAAATGCGTTAAATCCACCATCTATAGGAACAACCACACCAGTAACAAACTTAGAAGCATCAGAAGTAAGCCATATACATGTACCTATAAGGTCTTCTGGTTCACCAAATCTACCCATGGGAGTATGTGCTATAATGGTTCTTCCACGCTCCGTAAGGTTGTTGTTTTCATCCCAGAGAAGATACCTATTCTGTTTGGTAGAAAAGAATCCCGGTGCTATTGCATTAACTCTAAGTTTCTTATTATATTCCTGTGCAAAGTGAACAGCAAGCCATTGCGTAAAATTGCTCACCGCTGCTTTTGCAGCCGAATAACCCGGTATTCTGGTAAGTGGTCTAAACGCGTTCATCGAAGATATATTCAGTATCACTCCACCATCAGGATTTTCTATCATCTTTTTGCCAAATATCTGCGAAGGCAATATAGCACCGCCAAACAAGTTCAGAGCTACAACTTTCTCCAGCGCAGATAGAGGAATATCAAAGAACTTCAGCTTATCCGATGTAGTAGCATCCTCTCTATTTCCACCTGCACAATTTACAAGGATATCTATCCTACCAAAGTCTTTTAAGATTTCATCTGCTGCTTCTTTCAGTTTACCTGTATCCATCACGTTCATATAATACCCCTTAGCATTTACCCCTTCATTCCTTGCCCTCTGGACAATAGCATCTGTAGGAGCAATATCTCCTATTGCTATATCTGCACCAGCCTTTCCAAGCCCTATAGCAATTTCAGAACCAAGAACACCAGCACCACCGGTAATAACTGCCTTCTTCCCTCTAAGGCTAAACATCTGAAGAAAATCCTCCACAATCAAACACCCCCTTTTAAGGCATCTATATGTCTCTTAAAGTGCTCTTCCAAAAGCGCATAATAGTCATCTTCGAAATCAACAAGAAGGGATAATACATCATCTTTAAGAGGTGAAATCAATACAGAACCATATGTAACATGAAGCATCTGTCTTACATCACTATTTTGCAGCAAATCAGGATAATTCCTGGTATCAATTGTATCAATAGGTGGCAAATGTGATTTATCAACATCTATATAGTAAGATTTCCTGTCCTTATCAAATCTCTGCATAGAGTAATTATATACCTCAGCAAATAGGGACGGTGACCTCTTTGCCACCACTTTTAGCGCCTCAAGGTAACTTGTTCCAGCTGTTTTGACATGCAAAAATCCTTCAAAGTACCTACCAAGTATAGGATATATACTGAGCTTATCGCTTCCGGAATGGACACTTATCCTATAAGGTCCAAATTCATCCAAAATGGCCCTATGAACCTTTACACTTTCCTCAAACTCACAGAGGTTACCTATGTAATCAACTCCCTTATGAAACTCTCCAACAAACCTTAATGCAATACCAGTAAATTCCACTCCAAGATGCCTAAGCTCATTTACTATAAACACATGCTCTTTATACGAAGTTGGTTCGTCCGTTTCGTCAACAGAAAGCTCAAAGTCGAAATTACTTCTCACAGAGTCTCTTATTTTACTAAACATACGTGCAGCAAATTCAACAGCTCGATAGTATTTGACTGCAGCCCTCATAACATCCATCTCATCGAATTCAACTACATAACCTTTGAAATCAAATCTCTTACCATTATACCTACCCAAGATTGCTTTAGAGTCTGGCAGTTTATCAAACTCTCCTTTGAGTTCTTCTACACCCATAAGCGCAGTCCCATTATTTACATAGTCACTCGGATCACATGTAAACATAGAATACCCGTAAGGTAGGACATAATCAACATCTTCGAGTCTCTTTAAGTGGTCTGCATCTGCTCCAAATTTTGCATTATACCCCTCCTTTAACATACCTTTAACAGCAGAAAGCATGACATCCTGCGGAGTTCTCCTTGTTCTCTGCATTTCTCTGATGGACTGCTGAGCAAATACAGGAAAGAAACCACTCCCAACAACCGCTCTCACATGCCCGGGTGTAGCTACACCAAGTCTATCACCAAAGCCAAACGACATCCCTCTATCTCCGAGAGGAACAGCTTTCAAAGAAGGCAACATACCCATCAGAATTCTGACATTAGCATAAGTAAAAGGACAGATTAGCCCACCAGCAATGTTATAGCAACCGCTGAACCCTGGAGAATAATCCCCAGACAGATGAATCACATCTTTACCATCTCTTGTCCTTACAACTGCAACTTTAACGCCATCTACATCCCTGATGGATTTCTGATACAATTTAAAACCTGACTCCAGCTCCATAGAGGTTCCCCCTATCTAACAGATAATAACTTCTATACCGTTTTCCTCCAATAATCTTCTAATATCCTCATCTATGCCGCTATCCGTGATAACACAGTCTATTTCATCTCCCCTAGCAAATACGGCAAACGCTACCCT
>JAGHAJ010000284.1 GCA_021161545.1 Synergistota bacterium
CTATTCTCTCAGCTATGCCCCCATCTGCCATTATCTTGCCAGCAAGGATAAAAAACGGTATTGCAATAAACGCAAAGGCGTTTATGCCTGCAGCTAACCGCTGGGTAATTACCATCAGAGGTAACCCAAGATAGTAACCAGTGATAAATGCTGCAATACCAAGTGAAAAGGATATAGGAACACCATTTAAAAGCAGCAAAAAAAACAAAGAAATTAAAAGTATCGTGCCAGATTCTGTACTACTCATGCCGTTAAATGGCACTAACTTCATAAAATCAAGCAGGATAACAGCCAAAAGAAACAAAGAAACAGTTATAGGTATAAATTCTCTCACAGAATGCTTACCATATGAGGAGACTGCCTTCCTCAGGCCTTGCCAAGCACCACACAAAACATCTTTACCAAAAAGCAGTATCAGTGCAGCCCCACCTGCAACCGTAAGGTACATCCACGCTACCGGTATTCCTGTTGCCGGCATCACGTTGGTCAAAAATGTAGATAGCTTATAACTATAGAAAAACATATACCCAGAGAATATCAATACAACAACAAAGCCGAGAAATAAAACCACCGCTCTATCTGCACTACCCATAAGCTCTATAAAGAAGTTTACCCTTATATGTATATGCCTTCTCACACCTGCAGCAGCACCAATGAATGTAATCCACAACATTATAACAAGGGCGACCTCCTCCGACCATGAAGGTGGCTTATCCAAAACAAACCTAGCAAATACCTGCCAGAACACTATAGATACCATAACAAGTAAAAGTGCAGCACCAACGTAGTTTATAACATCTTCAATTCTGTCAAGAAAAGTATCAAATTTACCCATAAGCTCTCTCCTACTAAGAAGAGGCAGGGAAAATTCCCTGCCCTACTTTACAGCTTGTATCTCTTTTATGAGTTTTTTATAGTTTTCACCATACTTTTCATACACTGGTTTGACTTTTTCCTGAAAGAGTTTAACATTTGGATAGAAGAACTTACATCCTGCTGCCTTCACAGCCTTTATAGCCTTCTTGACCATCTGTGCCCAGAGATACCTCTCGTAGTAGGAAGAAGCTACTGCAGCAGTTTTAATAATCAGTCTCTGGTCTGGCGTAAGTTTGTTCCATGTTACTTTGCTCATAAGGACTACTTCTGGAATCCTTGTGTGCCCATCGTAGGAGTAGTATTTTGCAACCTCGTAATGGCTCGTTTCCCAATAACTCGGCTCATTATTCTCTGCACCATCTATAACACCACTTTGCAGAGCACTATAAACTTCCTCAAACGCCATTGGAACAGGAGAAGCCCCAAGAGCTTTCATAACGTCTATCATAACCGGATTCTTCTGCACCCTTATCTTTAATCCCTTCAAGTCAGACGGTTCCAATATGGGCTTCTTCACCGTATAGAAGTTTCTCGCACCAGAGTCATAGTAAGCAAGACCTATAAACCCCTTAGACGAAAGGTCATCAAGGAGCTTCTTGCCTATAGGACCATCTAAAACCTTCCACATATGCTTACCACTTCTAAATATATAAGGTAACGTTAGGACTGCCGTCTTTGGAACAAATGCAACGACCGGGGAAACCGAAACTCTATTGATATCAATTGCACCTAACTGAGTCTGCTCTATCGTCTCTTTTTCAGAACCAAGTTGAGCACCTGGATATATCTTGATCTTAATCTGACCATTGGTCATGTAATCCACCACTTTTGCCATAAGTTTAAGTCCCTCCACCGTTGGATAACCATTAGCATGGTCGTCCGCTGCCTTTAAGACCATAGGTGCCGCAAAAGCAGAAAAACTAAGGGCAAAGACTAAAACCCACACCATTACCCCACCTATAAACCACTTCTTCATAAACAACCCTCCTTTGATCAGTTTTTTACATGCAAACAAGTCCACCCACGTATCTACTTTGTCCCCTCACCTCCTCTATCAAAGTATCTCTCATGAACATCCTTCATACAGGACACAAGGTAAGAGAACGCCTCGTATCTCTCATTATAAAGCTCCGCATCCTCACCAGGTAAAAGTTCCTCGCCAAGTTTCACCATAGAAGATGAAGCCTCCTGTATATCCTTATAAAAACCCATTGCAACATATCCAAGCATTGCTTCCCCAACGAAAGAGACATAGCCGCACTTGGACCTTTTCACGGGCACACCAGTCACATTAGAGATAATTCTCAACCACAAATCAGATTTCGCTCCGCTACCACCTACTCTTATTTCCTCCACGGCTATACCATTATCTTGTATAGCATCCTTCACCATCCTAATGGTATATCCCACACCTTCAAGTATAGCCCTAACAATATGAGCAGCCGTATGATATTCCCTTAATCCAAACAGGACACCAGAAGAAGAGCCACCAATTCTGCAATCCCTTTCACCTGTGAAATAGGGAAGGAATACAAGCCCATCAGCACCAGCTCTCACCCGAGATGCCATAGACGTAAGTTCATCGTAGCCAAGGTCTACAAGATTGTTTCTAAACCATCTTAACACCACACCAGCGTTGTTTATTCCCTCACCTGTGAGCCACGTATCAGAAAAAAAGTGATACGTCTGAAGCCTTTTATACCTGTCAAGCACCGGTGTGTCCACAGCAACTCTCAGCATGGATGTAGTTCCAAGATTCACACTACCAATTCCCCTCTGAAACCCACCAAGACCAACAACAAGGCCTCCTCCATCATACACACCAGGTAGAAGGTAGAGCTTCCCTTTTACCCCAATTTCCTCCTTAACATCCGAAAAGACCTCACCAATCACAGTATTTCCACCCACCACCTCAGGCAGCATACCCCTGTCCACGCTGAGGAGAGAGAGCGCATAATCATCCCAGTCCCTCTTATGAATGTTAAACATCTGTGTTGCAGAAGATATACTCGGTTCCGTTGCAAGTCTGCCTGTAAGTCTGTATATCAAGTAATCTTTTGAACCAAGAAAATAGCTTGCCTTTCCAAAAACATCCACCTTGTAATTCCTCATCCAAAGTAGCTTTGCAAACGGATATAAATAAGATGGAGGACAACCTGTCCTCCTATACAACTCATCTGTATCCACACCCTTAATCAACTCATCAAAGCTCATCTGTGCTCTCGTATCAAGGAGTGTCATAATTCCCATAAGTGGTCTTTTATGCTCATTAACGGGCAAAAGACCCAACTGATAGGAAGAAAGCACCATAAATTCTACTTCAGATGAAAAACCTCCTACTGCTTTTCTTGAAACTTCCACAATACTCTTAAAGAGCTCCTCAGGGTCGTGTTCGGATGCACCTAACTCGGGAGAGTGTATCCGATTCTCCATTTCAGCAGAAGACAACAAGCTACCTTCTTGGTTAACCACACCTGCCTTTATGTTAGTAGTACCTACATCAACCACCAACACCAAACTCATTTAACCTATTCCTCCTCTTCAAGACATCAGCATTTACAATCCCATCTGGAAGCACCCCATTTAAAACCCTTCTTACATCATCAACTACCTTATCGCCCATCCCCTTGAGGCACTCCACTGTATATGCCCCAATATGTGGCACAATCACAACGTTGTCAAATTCAAGCAGTGGATGATTTTCACCTATAGGCTCACCTTCCACAACATCCATACCCACCCCAAATACCTTCTTGCTCCTCAAACTCTTGATCAAAGATTCTGTATCTATAAGCTCTCCCCTTGCTGTATCTATTATGACAACCCCATCCTTCATCCTTTCAAACTCTCTCTCTCCAAGCATATGATAAGTTTCATCGGTAAGCGGAGCATGGAGGGTAATTATATCCGAACATTTAAGCAGCTCATCAAATTCAACCAGTACTGCTCCCATCGAGCTAACTTCATCTGAAGAAAATTTAGGGTCGTAAGCAAGTACCTCCGCACCAAAACCCACTTTCAGAATCTCAGCAACCCTGCTTCCAATATTGCCTATCCCAATAATCCCCACTTTTTTCCCTCTAAGCTCCATACCAACAAACCTTGCCCTGTTCTTCCAGCCACCACGCTTGACCTCTTCACGAGCCGCAGGAATCTGTCTAAGCACTGATAACATAAGCGTAACAGTATGTTCTGCCATCGCCTCTCTCTCAACTTCCCCCTGAACTCTCGTAACCAGCACACCAAATTCAGTGGCTGCAGCAATATCAACATTGTTCACACCTATTCCATGTCTCGTTATCAAAAATACATCCTTTTGATTCTCAAAAAACCTTCTTGTATAGTTTGGCATTACACTAGCAATGACAACATGAACGCCTCTCAACTCACGAGCAAGCACTTCTCCTTTTATATCATTTGGGAAGGTGTACCTTTCAACCCTCCCAAATGATGTAAGCTCCTTTATGTGCTCTTGAAAGACCCTACCAAAACTACTCGAATTGACTATTGCTATTCTAAGGTTATTCCCATTCTTCATGGAATATCCCCTCTTTATCAACCCTCTGAAATGTATGTGCGCCAAAGAAATCCCTCTGTGCCTGAATGACATTTGCTGGAAGTCTCTCTCTAAGCAAACTGTAGATATATAATAGCGTCTCTCCCATAACAGGCAGAGATATTCCCGCATTAACAGCAGTAATAATCACATCTCTCAGAGAGTCCACACCCTTTTTAACTTCGTTCATAAATTCAGGGTAAAAGAAAAGATGCTCCAAAGTAGGATCTGAAAGGTAAGCTTTTCTCAAGAGATTCAGCACAGTTGACCTTATTATACAACCACCTTTCCATATTCTAACAACCTCCGAAATGTTTGTATTATACCCAAAATCCACAGAAGCAACAGATATGAGATGTAATCCCTGTGCATAGGCAACAAGAGCTGCAACATATACAGCCTCTTCAAGCACATTCCTGAATATATACCTATCCACCCCTACCTTCCTCAAAAACTCTCCATACCTTCTCACGAGTTTTACTCTTTGCTCCTTGTAGTCAGATAGAATACGTGCATTAACGGAAGCAGCAATCGAAGGAACAGCCACACCAAGGTCCAGAGCAGATTGAACTGTCCACTTACCTGTTCCTTTGCTCCCCGCCTTATCCAAAATAAGCTCAACAAGTGGTTTTCCTGTCTCATCATCTATCTTTCTGAGGAGCTTAGCAGTTATCTCCATGAGAAAGGAATTCAATCTTCCCCCATTCCATTGCTCAAATATCTGCTGGATTTCTGATATTTCCATGCCAGCAATAGTTCTCAAAAGGTCGTAAGCCTCTGATATTATCTGCATAATAGCATACTCTATACCGTTGTGTGTCATTTTCACAAAATGCCCTGCACCACCTTCACCAAGGTAAGCACAACAACTGCCATCTTCAGTTCGAGCGGATATAACATTTAGCAATTCCGCAACCTCATCATAAGCCTCACGGCTACCACCCACCATTATAGATGGTCCATATAATGCACCTTTTTCTCCACCGGATATACCTGCCCCCAGAAAGCGTATTCCTTTATCTTCAAGGAGCTTACATCTCTTCTCCGTGTCCATGTAATGTGAATTTCCACCATCCATGATGATACTTCCCTTTTCCAGTAAAGGCACAAGCTTCTGTATAAAATCATCCACAGGTTTACCCGCCTTCACCATAAGAAGGATCTTCTTAGGTACCTTGAGTAGCTCTACAAACTCTTCAAGAGAGTAAGCAGGCATTATATTTTTATCCCTTGCACGTGTACCAACGAATTGCTCTGTTCTCTGAGCAGTCCTGTTAAAGACAGCAACTACATAACCATTTCTTTCCATATTCAGGGCAAGATTACTGCCCATTATACTCATACCTACTATGCCGATATCTGCTTTAGCCACGTTTACACCCCCGAAAATGCGTTAAATCCACCATCTATAGGAACAACCACACCAGTGACAAACTTAGAAGCGTCAGAAGTAAGCCATACACACGTACCTATAAGGTCTTCTGGTTCGCCAAACCTACCCATGGGAGTATGGACTATAATGGTTTTTCCACGCTCCGTAAGGTTGTTGTTTTCATCCCAGAGAAGATACCTGTTCTGTTTGGTAGAAAAGAATCCCGGTGCTATTGCATTAACTCTGAGTTTCTTATTATATTCCTGCGCAAAGTGAACAGCAAGCCATTGCGTAAAATTGCTCACTGCCGCTTTTGCAGCCGAATAACCCGGTATTCTGGTAAGTGGTCTAAACGCGTTCATCGAAGATATATTCAGTATCACTCCACCATCAGGGTTCTCTACCATCTTTTTGCCAAATATCTGCGAAGGCAATATAGCAC
>JAGHAJ010000228.1 GCA_021161545.1 Synergistota bacterium
GGTGCTACACGTTGAACGTGATTAGGAATTTCTCTCCTGCATGGGGTGCTGCAGTTATGGGAACAGGTATAACAGCCATAGCGAGCTGCCAAATGGGACTTAAAGGATTAGGGGTTCTTCTCTTTTATCTCAATATTGTGATGTTTTTCACCATACTTACTTTGTGGGTACTGAGGTTTATTTTATATCCTGATGCTGTCGGGAAGGACTTAAACCACCCTATTGTAGCGCACTTTTTCCCTACTGTCCCTATTGGTGCATTGGTTCTTGCATCTGATTTTCTTATTGTGGGAAAGGGGTGTATAGACTACCAGACAGCTATCTATTGGGCTAAGACTATCTGGTTGTTTGGTATGATTGGGACTATATTCTTTGCTGTGCTTATAACGGCATTGGTTTTTATACATCCCTCGATAGATATGGCACATGGTAATTGTGGATGGCTCATTCCGCCTGTTGGTGCAATAGTTATACCCACCAGTGGGGCATTGTTGGTGCCTTACTGGAGTAGTGCAACTGTGTCCCAATACATGCTCCTTGTATGTGTTATATCATGGGGTATAGGATTTTTTTACTACCTGTTTTTGAATGCCTCCTTAATACACAGATTTATCTATCATGAGCTACCACCAAAACAACTTGCTGCCACGATGTGGATAGGGCTTGGCCCTGTTGGGGTTGGAGTTATATCTCTCAATAATATTGCGCATGCCGCTTTGAAGGTTCCGATGTTCAGTTCATTTTTCTCCCATTCGGTTGGTGCGTTCCACCTATTCAGTACTGTGTTTTGGGGGTTTGGTGTGTTCTGGTTCCTTGTTACGGTTGTGCTTATGTTTTACTATCTGGTAAAGGTATCCATACCTTATGCAATGAGCTGGTGGGCATTTACCTTCCCTCTTGGGGCATACACGGCTGCTACATTTGTGCTTTATGAGGAGATAGGTCTTACTGGAATTAAGTATTACGGTGTTTTGCTGTTTGTGTTACTGCTGTTTTTCTGGGCAATAACTTTTGTGAACACGATGAAGGCAGCCTTTTCGGGAAAGCTGTTTGCGGGAAAATAAAAAGATGGTGCGCCTGAGAGGACTCGAACCTCCAACCTACGGTTTAGGAAACCGTCGCTCTATCCCATTGAGCTACAGGCGCGTCCTTAAATAATATACCATAGGTTCCCCCTATCTTTCAACACCTAATTACCAAACCTAACTGGATATATTTAAATCCTTTGTTGTTGACATCAGCTAAACGGTGTAATACTATTATCGCGGGGGTGTGAATGTTGCTGTTTAAGATCTCAGATAGCCGGATTGATGTGGACGTAAAGTCCCTTAATGTGATAAATGAGATAACACCTCAAAGGCAGGTAGTGCCTTTAAAAGATCCACAGCAAGACGCTGTGGGTGTGTTGCGTTCCCCGTTGGGCACGCTTCCTCTGGAAAGTATGTTAAAGGGTGCAGATAGGGTGCTTGTGCTACTCAATGACATAACAAGACCAGCACCGTATAGCTGCATGTTACCTGCGATTATGGGTGTGCTTGAAGATGTGGATGTTGACTTTCTTGTAGCTACTGGTACTCATAGGGCTAATACTGATGATGAGATGCGGAGGATGTATGGAAGACAGTTCTTGAGCCACTTTAAGGTGGAGAATCACGATTGTGATAGCTCTGAGTTCATCTACTGCTGCACCACGAAGAATGGTAACGATATTTACCTCAACAGGATGGTGGAACGGGCAGATGTTATTGTATCTACAGGTGTTATAGGGTTTCATTACTTTGCAGGCTACTCCGGGGGTAGGAAGACTCTGCTTCCTGGCATAGCTGAGCGGGGTAGTATAAGCAGAAACCATGCTTTGATGGTGAGAAAAGGCGCTACTACTGCTAATATAAAATGTAACCCTGTTAATGATGAGATGATGGATGTGGCGAGGGCGTTTACTGAGAGGCTCTTTATATTTAATGCAGTAACTTCTCCCCATGGCGATGTTCTTGGCTTTTTTGCTGGAAGCTATAAAGATGCTTGGTTGGAAGGAGTGAAACTTTACGACCACTATTTCAAGGTAAGGATAGAAGAACCTGCAGATGTGGTAATAGCGGATGCTGGAGGGTATCCAAAAGATATAAATATGTATCAGGCTCAGAAGGCACTGGACAATGCCCTCAAGGCAGTTAAATATGGTGGAACAGTTATACTGATTGCTGGTTGTGATGAAGGATTTGGTAATCGTGTGTTTGAAGAATGGATTAGAGATGCCAGAAGACCTGAGGATGTTATACAGAGGCTTGAAAGTGGTTTTGTATTAGGGGCTCATAAGGCGTATGCTGTTGCAACTGCTGTTAAGAAGGCAGATGTTATTTTGGTCTCTCATATGAGACCGGAGGATGTGACTGCTATGTTTTTCAGGTATGCACCAGATATTGATACTGCAATAGGTATGGCTAAGGAGAAACACGGAAGCGGATTCTCGGTTATTCTGTTTCCCGATGCAACAAATCTTCTACCAGTGTTGGAGGGGTGATATTATGGCAGAGCTTTCTATGGCGGAGTTTAGGTCTATACTCGGCAGAATAGATGGAAGGGGGTATAAGGCATATAAAGACATACAGAGACACAGTCTGAGAGTGGGGAATATATGTATTCACTTTGACCATGTGCAAGGAGACCCATTTGCATCTCCTTCTGTCTTTAGGATAAGCGTTCCACAGAGCTTTCCCAAGGAGTTTTGGAACAGTAGGCATAGGAGAGTGGCTATTGAAGATATGGTGGAAAGAAAGGCACATGGATTATGTGTGAAGAGGTCTTCTCATAGAGGGATAGGTAGCAGTGGATATATAGGTTTTCCAAGACCTGGTCAGGAAATTTTGGAGAGATCTGTTTTGAGATTGTTCCCTGATAGAACGGAACTGAGGGTGTTTGTTGGCCTGCCTGCAGCAGGCAGAAGGATACTTTCGAGTGAGGCATGGAAGATAGTGGTGGAGGACCTCCCTTTTATTGCAAGGAACTCTTTGTACAGGAAGAACTATACAGAGGATGAGGTGAGGGAGAGATTACAGCTTGCAGATGGACAGGAGTTTATACGCAGTAATTTAGATAGGCTTGGTCTGGTAGCATTTGTGGCAAATGGATCTATACTGCCGAGGCGCTCAGGTGTTGACCAGCGTCCTATGTCTGCCGATAGGGCTGTGGCATTTAAATCACCTCCGGAATTTGAAATAGAAATAGAGCTGCCCACTGGCAGGAGTATAAGAGGTATGGGTATAAAGAAGGGCATTACCTTGATTGCAGGAGGTGGATATCATGGTAAATCCACACTGCTCGAGGCAGTTCAGCTTGGTATCTACAATCATGTAGCTGGTGATGGAAGAGAATTTGTGATAACTAACCCAACTGCTGTAAAGATAAGGGCAGAAGATGGCAGGCGTGTTGCCAGTGTTGATATATCTCCTTTCATATACGACCTGCCAAGTGGTATAGATGTAAAGAGGTTTTTTACAGAGGATGCGTCTGGTTCTACCTCTATGGCAGCCAATATGATAGAGGCCATAGAGGCTGGTTCTACATTTCTTCTGATAGACGAAGATACTGCTGCTACTAATTTTATGATAAGGGATGCAAGGATGCAGAGACTCGTGAAGAAGGAGCCGATAGTCCCTCTCATTGATAGGGCAAGGGAGCTTTATGAGAAGTTCGGTGTCTCTATGATGGTAGTTATAGGTGGTGCAGGTGATTACTTGGATGTAGCAGACAGCGTAATAATGATGGAAGATTTTGTGCCATACGATGTAACAGATGAAGCAAAGGTAATAGTAGAGAAGATGCCAACGGGTAGAAGAGACGAACCACCATTTCCAATGGAACCTGTGCGGGAGAGGGTGCCACTACCTTCTGGTTTTGACCCTTCGAAAGGCAAAAAAGAGGAATATGTGAAAGTCAGGAGTATGGGTGCACTGCAGTTTGGTGGCGAGATTGTGGACCTATCTGCTGTAGAGACTATAGTCAGCATAGGGCAGGTCAATGGTATAGGAAATGCTATGCTAAAGCTTTTGAGGGATAGGTGGATAGATGGAAGAAGGAAGATAAGAGAAATTCTTGAGGGTATGGAAGAAGAGTTGATGGGTAAAACGCTTGATGTCTTGTTCAGAGGGTACGTGTCCCCTACAATTGAGGAATTTAGAATGCTGGAGTTGGCAGCTGCTATAAACAGATTGAGGACATTGAAGATAAGGTTTTAGCTTTCTTGACAATGTATTTGGCAGGTGAGATAATTATACAAGGGGGATAGTGTGATGGATATGAATAGATTGATGAAACAAGTTCAGAAATTGCAGGCGCGGATGCAGAAAATTCAGGAAGAGCTTGCTGCTGAAGAGATTGAGGGTAGTGCAGGTGGAGGTATGGTTAAAGCAGTTGTTAATGGGCAGCAAGAGGTTTTGGAGATAAAAATAGAGCCAGATATCCTTGAGGATGGGGATATAGAGATGTTACAAGACCTCGTCGTTGCAGCTGTTAATGATGCTATAAAGAAGTCGAAAGAGCATGCAGGTGAGAAGATGGCCTCTTTGACGGGTGGAATGAGCATTCCGGGGCTTTTCTGAGGTGAGTCGTGTTTTTACCGGAAACCATCGGAAGGGTGGTGAGAAATCTCTCAAATCTTCCGGGGATAGGTAAGCGTTCAGCTATGAGGATTGCTTTTTACCTTTTGCAATTACCTGAATCTGAAGTTTCAGAGTTGGCGGAGTCTTTGATTGTGTTGCACGAGAAGTTGCATCCATGCTCTGTGTGCGGTTTTGTTACGGATGATGATCCCTGTGGTATATGCAAGGATGAAGGTAGAGATAAAGGATTGCTCTGTGTAGTGGAGGATTCTCAGGATGTAATTAGCATAGAGAATGCAGGGGTTTATAAGGGACTTTACCATGTGTTGGGTGGTGCGCTTTCACCTTACAGTGGGGTGGGACCTGAAAGGTTAAGGATAAAGGAGTTGTTGGATAGAGTA
>JAGHAJ010000048.1 GCA_021161545.1 Synergistota bacterium
ATCTCAGGTAATGGAGTACTTTGAGATATTTTTAAGCAGGATGCTTGTCTCAAGGAAGGCTTCTAACCTGCTGGGCTGTAATTTTCGCCTGACTATTAACGGGGTAAAACTACTGTAGGAGGTAGGTATATATGATGAATAGGAACTTGTTAAAGGTGCTTGGTATTGTCGCCGTCGTTGTCATTGCATTTTACATCATGTATCCTGTAAGCAAGACGATAAACCTTGGTCTTGACCTGAAAGGAGGGTCTCATATAGTGCTGCAGGCTGTCGGCACACCTGAGGCTCCCTTAACATCAGACTCCATAGACAGGGTTATCGCAGTTATAAGGAACAGGATAGACCAGTTTGGAGTAACAGAGCCTCTTATTCAAAGGGAGGGTAATACACGCGTCATAATAGATCTTCCCGGTGTGAAAGACCCGGAGGCAGCGATAGACCTCATAGGAAAGACGGCACTGCTTGAGTTTAAACAGGTAATAAAGATAGGAGATAAGGCTCCGATTAAACCCAAGAGGTCGAACTACAGTAGCCAGAAGGAATATGAGCAGGCAGTCAAGAATTACGAGGATGCCATGGAGGAATACAACAAGATGCTGGCAGAATTTAAGAAGATAGCTACATCGCATCCCGACTATAGTCTCCACTTTAACCGTGATAGGACGGTGCCTTACATACTTGGCAAGACATACCTTACCGGTAAGTACCTGAAAGATGCAAGGACGGCATACGACAGGTTTAGCAGGCCAGTTGTTAGTCTTGAATTTAATAGTGTTGGTGCGAAGAAGTTTGAGGAAGCCACGAGGCTTAATGTGCAAAGGCCTCTTGCAATAGTGTTAGATGGTGTGGTTATATCTGCACCTGTTGTTCAGGAAGTCATAATGGGCGGTAGGGCGCAGATAACTGGTAACTTCACGCTGAGAGAGGCACAGAAGCTTGCTATCCTTCTGAGAGCTGGCGCACTTCCGGTTAAGGTCAATATCATAGAGAACAGGACGATTGGTCCTACACTGGGTAGAGATTCTATCCATAGAGGTGTGATTGCAGGTATCGTTGGTGTAATACTGGTTCTTGGCTTTATGATTATCTATTACCATGCACTTGGTTTTGTAGCAGACCTTGCCCTTGCAATAGACCTCTTATTGGTAATGGCATCTCTGTCTGCACTTCATGCTACACTTACCCTACCGGGTATAGCAGGTATAATCCTGAACATAGGTATGGCAGTGGATGGTAATATCATTATATACGAGAGGATAAAAGAGGAGTTAAGAGAAGGTAAAACAATAAAAGCTGCTATAGATGCAGGTTTTAGGAAGGCGTTTAGAACTATATTCGATGCAAACTTTACCACACTTATTGCAGCAGTAGCGCTCTTCTACTTTGGAACTGGACCTATTAGGGGTTTTGCCGTAACACTCAGTATAGGTACTATCTGGAGTGTCTTTACGGCTGTTTGGGTTACAAAGGCGATACTCGACCTTTTGGCGGACCTAAGGATAGGAATTACCAAGGTGCTTCAGACGAAGATATCGTAGAGGAGGGTTTGGTATGCTTTTTTTCAAGAGTGTTCCCAAGATTGATTTTATGGGTAAGAGAAGAATAGCTCTTTTAATATCTGCAATTCTGGTTCTTACCTCGGTGGGGTTTCTTGCGGTTAAAGGGTTGAATCCGGGTATAGATTTTGCTGGTGGCACACTCATGCAAGTCCAGTTTAAGCACTCTGTCTCTGTTGGGGACGTTAGAAGTGTCCTCAGCAAGTTTGGACTTGGCAGGGCAGTTATTCAGAAGTATTCCGACAATGGCGTAATGATAAGGACAAAGCAGTTGCCCATAAAGGAAAGGAGGAAGGTTGTAGAGGCATTGAATAAAGCACTCGGCGTTGAGAGAGTTCTGAAGGTGGAGATGGTGGGTCCAACCGTTGGTAGTGACCTGAGAAGGCAGGCAGCATGGGCAGTTACCTTTGCCCTTATTGGTATTCTGATATACATAAGCTGGAGATTTCAGTTTAGATTTGCGGTTGTCTCTATTATTGCTCTTGTTCACGATAGTCTTATAACGCTTGGTGTGTTCTCCATGCTGCATAGGGAAATAAATATGGTGTTTATTGCTGCTATACTGACCATTATAGGTTACTCTCTGAACGATACTATAGTCGTGCTGGACAGAATTAGAGAGAATATGCGGGGCATTATGAAGATGAGGTTCATAGAGCTGATAAACCTCAGTATAAACCAGACATTAAGCAGGACGATAAATACATCTTTGACCACCATACTGCCGGTCATCACACTTTATATTTATGGTGGAGAGGTGTTGTCCAACTTTGCATTGGCGTTCCTCGTGGGTATAATATCTGGAACATACTCCTCTATATATGTTGCAAGTGCACTCCTCGTTGAGTGGGATTTGTGGAGCAAAAAAGGTAAAAAGACAGCAAGGCTTTCTGCACCTCAAACGGCTACAGTGAATCCCTCTGCAACTCCTGTTGAAAAGGAGACAAAAGAGACTCCTCAGGCTAAGGTTGCAAAGCCGACTGGTGCATCCAAGAAACGCTCGAAGAAAAGACGCAAAAGTAAAAAGAAATAATGAAGCGGAGTGAGGTGAAACGAATGACTATCTCTGCAAAGACAGTCTGGAAAGATGGTATGTATTTTGAAGGTGAAGTCGATGGTCATGTGGTCAAGATAGATGCAGATGAACAATTTGGTGGTAAGGACAGGGGACCAAGACCTAAGAATCTTATGCTTGTTTCTCTCGGTGGTTGCACTGCAATGGATGTGATATCTATACTGGGTAAGATGAGGGTGAAACCGGATGAGTTTTATGTTGAGGTTACTGCCGAACTCACTGATAGACATCCAAAGGTGTTTAAGTGGATAAATGTGAAATATTACTTCAAGGGGAAAAATCTCGACAGAAAGAAGATAAATACTGCAGTGGAGCTCTCTTCTAACAAATACTGTGGTGTAAGTGCCATGCTGAAGAAAGTGTGTGATGTAAATACTGAAATTATTGTAGAAGAGGTGGGCTGATGTGAAACTTGAAGGTAAGATTGCCCTTGTCACTGGGGGTAGCAGGGGGATAGGCAAGGCAATTGTAAATGCACTCTCTGAGAAGGGTGCTCGTGTTGCCTTCTTTTATCACTCTGCAGAAGATAGGGCAAAAGAGGTATCTTCTTCGATGGGCGCTCTTGCTGTGAAGTGCGATGTCTCTGCTGCTAACTCGGTGAGAGAAGGTGTTTCTGAGGTTAAAGAGAGGCTTGGTAATATTCAGATTCTCGTGAACAATGCCGGTGTTATGGGTAGAAATATGAAACTGCTGGATATAGATGAAGATGATTGGGATAATGTGCTTTCTGTAAACCTTAAAGGTGCGTATCTCGTGAGTAGAGAGGTTGTGCCTCAGATGATAGAGTCCCGTGAAGGAAAGATTGTTAATATATCCTCTGTTGCGGGTAAGAACGGTGGCACCGTTGGGGTGCACTATGCTGCGTCCAAGTCTGGCCTGATTGGACTTACATTTGCACTTGCCTCAGAACTTGCGAAATACAATATACTCGTAAATGCTGTAGCACCCGGTCCTGTGGATACAGAGCTTTTGTCTGATGAAGTTAAAAAGAGGCTTGCAGAACTCAGTGTGCTGAAGAGAATTGCTACACCTGAAGAGATAGCCCACACCGTTTTATATCTGATAGAGAACGACTATGTGACCGGGGAGGTTGTAGATGTAAACGGTGGGAGGTATATGGATTAGAACGGAGACTTTTCTACAATCCTTGTAACAAATGTAGTGTACTCTTTTGTTAGGTCTCTGTCGATGGGATGAGGAAGTAGTTTTTTGTCCCTATCAAAGAATACTCTTACTACGGGGCGGGCAGACTGTCCGGGGTATGTCTTTATCACAATTCCTATCTCTTTCGTGTTGAGCTCTACCATTGTACCCACAGGATATATTGAGATGAACTTCATGAATTCTCTCACGAGGTTGAAGTCAAAGTAGGTGTCTCCTCCTCCCATGAGGTATTCGAGAGCAAGGTGGGGGAGAAGTGCGTCTCTATAAGGCCTGTCTGAAGTGAGCGCATCATAAACATCTGCTATTGCCGTTATCTTGGAGAATAGGTGTATTTCGGCTGAAGATAGGCTGTAAGGATACCCAGTTCCATTTAGTTTTTCGTGGTGTTGCAGTGCTACGAGGCAAGATTCGTGTGGTAAAAAGCCTTGAGCCTTTAGTATCTCAAATCCCCAGATAGTATGTTTCTTCATGGTTTCCATCTCTTCGGCTGTGAGTGTTCCACTCTTGTTCAAGATATCCTTAGGTACTTTTGTTTTGCCTATATCGTGTAGGAGTGCACCGTAGCCGAGCTGTCTGAGCTGGTCTAGGGAAAGGCCGATCCTTATGCCGAGAATTAAGGAAAGGACGGTTACGCTGGTGGAGTGAAAGAATGTGTAATCGTCGTGCTTTTTGAGTTCGAACATGTTAAACACTAACTCGTCCTTCTTGAGAAGTTCTGCGATTATGTTTTCTATGAGGTCTAAAATTTCCTTTCCCTGTAACCTTATTTGCTTGAGGTCTACTTTTTTGTATGCCTCTCGAGTTGCTTTGTGTACAATGCGGAGTGCTGCAACCTTGTTCCTGGTTGAAAGGATTTCGATGTCTTCCTCTACTGGGAGTTCTTCCTCATCGGGGGATAGTACATACAGCTTCGTGAATCCAAGAGATAGTATAGTTTTGATGTGTTTCCTGTATAGAGTATGACCTTTTCCAAGTATTAGATTACCGTTGCCATCTATCAAGTCCTTTGCAAGCTTCATTCCATCCTTGATATCTTCTGTGTTTATAAGTATCAATGTTTATGCTCCTTCTTTTTCTTTTTTGCTCCATTCTGTTAACACCTTGGAGAAACCCTCTAATCTCTCCTTTACCCTGTAGTGCACACTTCCCTCAGGGAAATTTCCGTTTTCGTCTGGTTTTCCTGCCCGTTCTCCTGTGAGGATCTCTATTCCTTCATCTATGTTGTCTATGGCGTATATGTGGAATTTGCCACTTTCTATGGCTTCTGTAATGTCCTCCCTTAACATCAGGTTTATGACATTTTGCTGGGGTATTATGACACCTTGTTTGCCAGTTAACCCCCTTATCTTGCAGAAGTCGAAGAATCCTGCAATCTTTTCGTTTACACCTCCTATTGGCTGGATGTTTCCCTTCTGGTCTACAGAGCCTGTTACGGCTATATCCTGGCGGAGTGGTGTGCCTGATAATGCAGATATGAGAGCATAGAGCTCTGTTGAGGATGCGCTATCCCCCTCTACCTCCTCATATAGCTGTTCGAAACACAGACTTGCAGACAGACTTAGGGGTATATCCTGTGCATACTTTGATGCTATGTAGCTACTCAGTATCATTACACCTTTGCTGTGAATTTTACCACTCATCTTTGTTTCTCTTTCTATGTTTATTATACCCTTCTGTCCAGGGTGAACGGTGGCTGTTATCCTTGATGGTTTACCAAAGCTGTATTCACCTAATTGCAATACGGATAATCCATTTATCTGTCCTGTTTCCTTCCCGTCTGTCTGTATGAGGAGCTGCCCTTCCTTGAAGAATTCTTGAAACTTTTGTTCGTACATGTTTGAGCGGTATACCTTTTCCTTTATGGCTTTTGATACGAGTTCTGCAGTTATGACATCTTTGCCCTCTATTGTTGCCCATGTGTCTGCTTCTTGGAGTATGGAGACTATGTTGTTAAATCGGGTGGATAGCTTCTTCTGGTGTGATGATAACTCACTTGCATACTCCACTACCCTTGCAACGCCGCTTCTATCGAGTGGCTTTAAGCTGTTCTTCTTACAGTATTCACCTATAAATCTTGAAAGTCTTTCGACATTTTCGTCGTTTCTCTCCATGTCTGTGTCAAAATCAACCTTGATCTTGAATAGCTCTCTGAAGTCCTCATCATACATACACAGAAGGTGGTGTATCAGAGGAGTGCCTATGAGTATTATCTTTAACTTTATCGGAATGGGTTGGGGGGCGAGACTTGATACTGGTGTCAAACCAAGGTGCTCTCCCATATTTTCTATTTTAAGATGACCGGACTTTAATACCCTTTTTAGCGTATCCCATGAGCCGATGTTTTTGAGCACATCAGTTATGTTGAGTATCAGGTATCCGCCGTTTGCCTTAAGTATAGAACCACCCTTTATCTTGGTAAAATCCGTGCTCAAAACACCCATTCTCTGCTCGTACTCGACCTTTCCTACAAGGTTGTAGTAGGTTGGATTATGCTCGACAACTACAGGTGCGCCGTCTGTGTCTGCATTGTCTACTATCAGGTTTACTTCATATCTCTGCATGAAATTACTTTTTACAAATGCTGTTAAGGGGTTTTTTGCCTCCTCATGTGGCAGAAATTCCTCGAAGTGCCCTAATACATCGTTTTTCATCATCTCAAGATATTCTGCAGCTTTCTTGTAGTTCCTATACTTTGTATATATCTCTTCAAAGAGTCTTCCTATCGCAAAGAGGCATACCTGTTTCTGTAATTCTTCTATTTTTCCCCTTGCTTCTCTCTCTAATTCTTGTATCTTCTTTATGATTTTCATGGTTTCTTCGTCTAATTGCCTGCTCTTTTCTTCGAGCTCCTTTCTGGCTTCTTCTGGAAGTTTGTTGTATTCCTCTTGTGTCATTTCTCTGCCTTCTACCAGTGGTATATTGACGAAGCCTGTGCTCGTTCTTTTTACCGTGAATCCTAATTCTTTTGCCCTTGCGTATAGCTCTTCCCACAACCTGTTTGCACCTTCCTGTAATGCCTTTACGATTCTGGATTTTCTCTCTTCGAAATCCTTGCTATCAAACGCCTTTGGGAGCTCAATAGATAACTCTTTCACGAGTCCCTTTACATCTTCTCTGAATACCCTGCCCATTCCCGCGGGTAGATTGAGTGCTATGGGAAGGTTTGGTTGTTTAAAGTTGTAAACATAAAACCAGTCGTCTGGTGTGGGCGTATCTTTTGCAATCTTCTTTACGGAAAGGATGGTGTAGCTCTTTCTTCCTGTTCCCGGAATCCCTGATATGTATATGTTGTATTCCGGACTTTTTATGTTCAATCCAAAGGATGTTGCCTTCACTGCCCTTTGCTGCCCTATAATGCCTTCATCGAGAGGTGCTAATTCCTCTGTAGAGTTGAAGCTAAATATATTAGGAGAACATTTGTGCCTTACTTCATGACTCCGAAGCTCCTTTATCATTGTATTCCCTCCTTGTAGAGAAATTTTTTTAACTCTTTGAGTGGCATTGTGTTTATGACATCACCTGCTCTAAGCCATCCTCTTCTTGCCGTTGCCACTCCGAACTCCATATTGATTAGCTGGTCTTTTAGATGAGAATCGGTGTTTATGGCTACTTTTACCCCTATCTCTCTGGCGAGCCTGCACCCTTCATCGTTTATGTCAAGTCTATTTGGAAAACTATTTAGCTCTATTGCTACACCGCGAAGCTTTGCTTCTTGCATTATTGCTCTTAAATCTACGGGATACCTGTCCCTTTCTCCTATAATTCTTCCGGTAGGGTGTGCTATGATGTTCACTAAGGGGTGCCTTATAGCGGATAGAATGCGTGCATTTAGCTGTTCTTCAGGTTGTTTGAGTCCACTGTGTATTGCTGCTATCACTACATCGAGCTTCTGGAGCACTTCGTCTGGCATGTCAAGGCTACCGTCAGAGAGTATATCCACTTCCATTCCCTTTAGTATAGTTATCCCCTCTATTATTTCGTTTATTTTGTCTATTTCCTTTATCTGTTCAAGCAATCTTTCTGGTGTTAATCCATTTGCGACGGTAAGGCTCTGGCTGTGGTCTGTTATTGCTATGTAGCTGTATCCGAGCTTTCTGGCTGTTTCTGCCATTTCCATTATGGTGTTGGCACCATCACTCCACTTTGTGTGCATGTGGAGGTCCCCTTTTATGTCCTTCTGCTCGATAAGTTCTGGCAGGCTATTGCTCTGTGCAGCCTCTATTTCTCCTTTATCTTCCCTTAGTTCTGGTGCTATAAATGGAAGTCCTATTGAGTTATAAACCTCTTCTTCTGTTTTTCCAGCAATCCTGTTATTTCCTCTGAATACACCGTATTCATTTACCTTTAATCCCATCTTTTCTGCTATTGTCCTGAGGTGTATGTTGTGGTTTTTAGAACCGGTAAAATACTGCAGTGCAGCACCAAAGGATTCATCAGGGACAATCCTCAAGTCTACCTGGAGGTCTTGTTCAATTATGATGCTTGACCTTGTGCTACCACACAGTAGCACCTCTTTTACCATTGGCATTTTTGTAAATCCTTTCATGATGTTCTCCGGGTCTTCTGCAGATGCCAGTATGTCTATATCTTTGTTGGTTTCCTTTCTTCTCCTTATGCTACCTGCTACATCTATGGTATGGACCTTTCCTATGGACTTTATGTTGTTTATGATTTCTTTTGCTATAGGTAGCGTTATGCCTAATGGTTTTCTTGCGCGTGCCTGTTGCCAGATTTCTATGCCCCTTAAGATGTTGGCTTCTGTTTTGGCGCCCATTCTTGGTAGATTTCTCAGCAGACCTTTCTGTGCAGCTTCTTTTAGCTCTTCCTCGCTGGTTATTCCAAGTTCTTTGTGTATGAGAGCAGCTCTCTTTGGACCGACACCGGGAATGTTTACTATCTTCAATAGGCCCTCGGGTATCTGGGCTTTTAACTCATCGTATTCCTTGAAAGTCCCCGTTTCTAAGATGGACTTTATCTTTTCAGCAAGGTCTTTTCCTACGCCTGGAATTGATGTTAGTCTGTCTTCTGCTGCTACTTTTTCTATATCCTCCGATATGGATTCTATATTCTGAGCGGCCTTGTTGTAAGCCCTTACCTTGAAAGGATTTTCTCCTTTCAGCTCCAGCATTGTTGCCATTTCCTTAAACCTTTCCGATACTATCTGGTTTTTCATTGTTCTTCACCCCTTCAATAAATAATTAGTCCCCTGTGAAGCCCATTCCTTCTTGTTTTGTTGAAATGATTTGTAGATGACATATCTTCTTTTTTTTTGGCTTGGTTTGTGTTAAAATATAGAAAACAATACTCAAAAAGGAGGGAGTGTGTATGAGGAGTAGGCGATGGTTAGCAGTTTTCTTGGTGCTTTCATTGCTGGGTGTTCTTTTGGTTGGTTCTCAGGCGTTTGCATCAAGAAAGGGTATGATTATAGTGGGGACTACGGACAAAATCACCTCTCTGGACCCTGCAAAGCAATATGATTACCTTTCCAGTAACATCCTTGATAATATTAGTTGCGGTCTTGTTATGAATAAGATCGGTAAAGCTGAGATTGAACCAGTACTTGCGAAAAGCTGGAAAATCAGTAAGGATGGAAAGGTTTATACCTTTTATCTGCGTAAGGGGGTTGTATTCTCTAACGGTCATCCATTTGATGCCTCTGTTATGAAGTATTCCTTTGACAGGGTAATAAAGCTAAAAGGTGACCCTTCATTCCTCCTTTCCGATGTGGTTGCAAAGGCAGAGGTGGTTGACAAATACACATTCAGAGTTCACCTGAAACATCCATATGCACCATTTCTGTCTGTTCTCGCGTACACGGTTGCATTTCCGGTTGACCCTAAGGTATTCTCTGCAAACAAGTTCTACATCCAAGCCCCACCTGCTATAGGTCCTTACAAGATAAGGGAGTGGAAGAGGGACCAGTACATAATTCTTGAGGCAAATCCGAAATACTTTGGACCTAAGCCGAAGACTAAGGTAGTTGTTGTTAAGTTTTATCAGGATGCAAGGACGCTCAGGCTGGCACTTGAGCAGGGTGAAATCGATGTGGCTTACAGGAGCCTCAATCCACTGGATATAAAGGCGCTGAAGAAAGACAAGAGATTTGTGGTCTATGAGGGTGAGAGCCCGGTAATAAGGCACATAGTCTTCAATGTAAAGATAAAGCCTTTTGACAATGCGAAGGTAAGAAAGGCACTGGCGCTCTTGGTGAACAGAAAGCAGATAGTAGATAAGGTGTTTTCCGGTATGACAAAACCACTTTACTCCCTTATTCCTATGGGTATGTGGAGCCACAAGGATGTCATGCCAAAGTACAATCCAGCGGAAGCCAAGAAGATACTGAAGTCTCTTGGCTATTCGGAGAGCAAACCCCTGAAGATAACATTGTGGTACACACC
>JAGHAJ010000209.1 GCA_021161545.1 Synergistota bacterium
AGGGTGTATATAGATGGTAAAAACTATGTGGCATTGGTCAGAGTGGGGATGAAGTATTTGGTCTTGGGGGTTAGTGATAAGGGGATTAATCTTTTAATGGAGTTGGACGAGAGGCCAGTGGGCAATGTCCTTCATGAAGGGGGTTTTAAGAGATATCTGCAGAAATTTGTGTCAAAGAGCTGAGAACCCGTGGTGTATATTGTTTCTTTCTGTGTTGCTGGTTTTTCTTCTCAATGGTAGTGCTGTAGCCCAGACGGTACCACTACCAAAGGTTACATTTGGTATTACACCCGCAAAGAGTCCCCAGGATGTTGCTGTCACACTGCAAATCTTGTTTCTTCTGACGATTCTTTCGCTTGCACCTGCAATTCTTATAATGATTACATCCTTTACCAGAATAGTGATAGTACTTTCTTTTGTCAGGAGTGCACTTGGCACACAACAGATGCCACCTAATCAGGTGCTTATAGGATTAGCACTTTTTCTTACATTTTTTACTATGGCTCCTACATGGGTTGCAGTTAATAAGAGTGCTTTGCAACCTTATTTGAACAATAAGATATCGGCTATACAGGCCTGGAATAGAGGACTAAAGCCGGTTAGAGAGTTTATGTTTAAGCAGGTGAGAGAAAAAGATTTAGCTCTATTTATGAGGATGGCTAACCTCAAACAGCCAAGGAATAAAAAGGATGTCCCTACATATGTTCTTATACCTGCATTTGTACTCAGTGAGCTAAAGACTGCATTTGAGATGGGAGTGCTCATATATATTCCATTTATTATAATAGACATGATAGTGGCAAGTGTTCTTATGTCTATGGGTATGATAATGTTGCCACCTATGTTGATATCTTTACCGTTTAAGGTGCTGCTTTTTGTTATGGTTGATGGCTGGGATTTGGTGGTGAAGTCCGTAATTGTCAGCTTTCATTAAGGGAGGGTATGATGGAGGATGCCCTTGTAATAAGTATTACGAGACACGCATTGATAACGGCCCTTCTTGTGGTAACACCACTGCTGGTATTGGCTATGCTTGTTGGTCTTGTAGTTAGTATTGTTCAGACTGCTACATCTATTCAAGAACAGACGTTGACTTTTGTACCCAAAATACTTGCCGTGTTGATTGGATTGATGTTCTTAAATGGCTGGATGATAAAAACAATGGTTAATTTTACTACATATCTCTGGTCTAACATTCCTAACTTTATAAAATAGATTCTCAAATAGCACTATCTTGTAGTGGAGGAAAAGCGGAGAGGGTTTGGTGGGGATGATTGGATGGGAGTAATCTCTTTGGATAGCTTTGTTGTATTTCTGCTGGTTTTTGCGAGGATTTCCATGCTTTTTGTGGCAGCCCCACTTCTAAGTAGCAGAAACATTCCTGTTTTTGTGAAGATAGGAGCGTCTTTTTTTCTGTCTATGGTGGTCTTTTTTGCTATGTTCAGGAAGATAAGCATAAATGTGCCGATGGGTCTGATGAATATACTCATGCTTGTAGGAGAACAGGTATTGATTGGTATTGCGGTTGGATTTGTTGCTATGCTTATATTCAACAGTGTCTCCCTTGCTGCGAGCTTTTACGGGTTTCAGATGGGATTTGGCATTGTAAACGTAATAGACCCTATGAGCCAAGGGAGGGTGCCTATTACTGGACAGTTTAAGACTTTAGTGGTTATACTTCTATTTCTTGCAACTGATGCGCATTATTTGTTAATTATGGCTCTGGTTAACAGCTTTAAGCTTGTACCGTTGACAGGTTTTGGTATAAATACATCTGTGCTTGATGTGGTTGTGAAAGCGTTTTCGGGTATGTTTTTTACTGCTGTTCAGATAAGTATCCCTATTATTGCAGTTTTATTGATGATAGATATTGGGCTTGGTATAATTGCCAAGACGATGCCGCAACTGAATGTGTTTATCTTTGGATTTCCTGTGAAGATAATGGTTGGTATGCTTACGATGATTGTTATAATGCCAGTTCTTGTTAGTATGATGGAGGGAATGTTTCAGATGATGTATAATTCGATGATTGCAGTAATAGGAGTGATGAAGTAGTGTCGGTGGAGTTTGACCTGCAGCTTTTCGCAGAGGAGAGGACTGAACCTGCTACTCCTCGGAAGAGGCAAAAAGCGAGGGAAAAAGGACAAGTTCATAGAAGTATAGAGTTGAATAGCGTGGTTTTGCTTGCTGCAGGCACTATGATGCTGTATTTTCTCTCTGGTAGTATGATAGAAAAATACACCACGTTTTTGCGATATATGCTTAGGAGTATAGGAAGTAATCATGATGTCTTTAATCTTACCGATATTGCGTTTGTTATTGGAAATACCATATCTTTCCTTGTTCGTTTAATATTGCCGTTTATATTGGTGTGTTTTGTTGCGGCACTCATGGTGAATGTTGCGCAAGTGGGATTCCTTCTGACTGCGGAGCCATTGAAACCCAATTTGAATAGATTTAATCCAGTTGAAGGCATAAAAAGGATGTTCTCCTTGCGTTCTGTAGTTGAATTGGCTAAATCTATAGCTAAGGCGGTAATTATAGGTTATATCTTGTATATTTCTATAAAG
>JAGHAJ010000017.1 GCA_021161545.1 Synergistota bacterium
ATATAGTAGATGATGTTTTGGAGATGGAAGGAGTGGTTTTTAGGTCGGTGGATACAGCGGGTATAAGGGAGACCAGCGATGAGGTGGAGTTATTGGGTGTACAGAGGAGTAAAGCAGCTTTGCGAGTAGCTGATGTTGTGCTTTTTGTGGTAGATGCAAGTGGTGAGCTTGATAGGAATGACTACCTTGTTGCCCAAGAGGTAAAGACTGTTTCATCTGCGAAGATTATTGGTGTTTATAACAAGATAGATATAGGAGTTTGCTTGGATAGTGGGGAGTTATCTACTCTTTTGGATGTGAAGTGGGTTGGAGTTTCGGCCCTTACAGGGAAGGGCTTGGATTCTCTGAAAGAAACAATCCTTCAATATGTGCTTTCCCCGGATTTCTCATATGAAAGTGAATTTGCGTTTGCTACCCCTCGGATGATAGAGCTTCTTAATAGGAGCTTAGAGTCCTTGAATTTTGCAAAAGGTTCTATTGATAGAAATATGCCGATGGATATTATTTCTATAGATTTGAAGGGTGTTGTTGACCTTCTATCAGAAGCTGTTGGGGATGGTAAGGTCACCGAAGATGTTATAGAAGCTATCTTTAGTAATTTCTGTGTTGGAAAATGATAGAGGAGCTTTCTGCTCTATTTAATTTAAGTGAGGATCAGCTTTCAAAACTACAGGCTTATGCTGATATACTTGCAAGAGATGGACGCAAATTTGGAGTTACGACTATAGTGGACCCTAAGGATATAGTGATTGACCACTTTTGGGATTCCTTAATCTTATTGAAGTTTAGGGACAATTTTACTATTGAGAGAACTTGCGTATTGGATGTGGGAACGGGTGGTGGGTTTCCTGGTCTGCCGTTGAAGGTGGCTATTCCCAGTGTGAGACTGACCTTGCTTGAGTCAAACTTTAAGAAGGTGATTTTCTTAAAGAGAGTGGTAGAATTTATAGGTGTGGAGGGTGTAAATGTTGTGTGGAGTAGAGTGGAAAGATTGCCAAGGGATGTAAGATATGATATTATTCTGTTTAGAGCGGTGGGGGATATTCATCGTGTTGTGAGGGCCGCTATGACTTTACTTTCTTCAGGGGGATATATAGTGATATATGCAGGTGAGGATGTTCAATTTTATATGAATAGGTTACATGTCTTGTTTGCAAAAGGATTAAGAGTGCTTTCTGTTGATTCATATGCGTTACCCGGTAAAGATAAGGTGCGCAACCTTATATTTTTGGGTATCCAATAGGGGGGGTTAAGATGTGGAAGGAGCGAGATTATGGCGTGATGGAAGTTCCGGTAGATAATATTTTACCAAATCATTTTCAGCCGAGAACACAATTTTCCACAGAGGAACTCGAAGAGCTTGCGACCTCTATAAAAAATATAGGTGTCATTCAGCCTATAATAGTCAGAAGGCTTGCCAAAGATAAGTTTGAACTCATAGCAGGTGAGAGGAGATGGCGTGCGGCAAAGATGGCAGGGTTACAGACAATTCCTGCCATTGTAAGAGACGTATCTGAGGATAGAATGGCCGTCCTTGTCTTAGTAGAAAACCTTCAAAGGAAAGATTTGAACTGTATAGAGGAGGCGAGGGGTTATCAAACTTTGATAAATGAGTTGGGATTGACGCAGGAAGAACTTTCTAAACATGTAGGAAAATCTCAATCTGCTATCTCTAACAAGTTAAGACTTCTTACTTTGCCTGCCTTTGTTCAGGACTCCCTGATGAAAGAGGAAATAACGGAAAGACATGCGAGAGAGCTGCTCAAGGTAAAAGATGAGAAGAAGATGTTTCTTGCTTTGAAAACCATAAAAGACAATCGTTTATCCGTTGCTCAGACAGAAAAACTTGTTAGTAAGATATTTTCTTCAGAGTTCGAGTCAGCAGAAACTCCTATACCACTTGATTCTACTGAAGGGGAAGGTAATATTACACCGCTCCCGGTTAGGAGGGTGGATAGGAATGCGGTAGATAAGCGGTTTAAGAGATTTGTGGATGGACTGAATAAGATAGGAGCACGGTTTGAATATAAGGTTGAGGAGGGAGAAGACGAAATAACATTTCTTGTGAAGGTTAGGAAGGAAGAGGTAGTGAAGTAGAGATGAAGACCATAGTTATTGCCAATCAGAAGGGGGGTGTAGGAAAGAGCACCACCGCTATTAATCTCTCTTCTGCTATTGGTATAAAGAAGAAGCGGGTTCTTTTAGTAGATATAGATCCTCAAGGAAATGCCACAACAGGATTGGGTATGGATAAGTGGAATCTGAAGGAAACGATATACGATGTTCTCATAGGGAGAAGGAGTATAAAGGATGTTGTTTTATCAACGCCGTGGGAAGGTGTGTCGATTTTGCCTTCTAATATAGACTTGACAGGTGCTGAAATAGAACTTGTCTCTGCTGTTTCACGTGAAACACGCCTGAGAGATGCACTAAGAGAGATAAAAAACCTGTATGATTTTATATTTATAGACTGTCCTCCATCGCTGGGATTGCTGACCTTAAATGGTCTTGTTGCAGCCAACAGTATACTTATACCTGTACAGTGTGAGTATTACGCATTAGAGGGCTTGCAACAGTTATTAAGTACTATAGAAATGGTGAGGAAATATCTTAACCCTGCTCTTCAGATAGAGGGTATACTCCTCACAATGTATGACCCTCGCACAAATCTCTCCAAGGATGTTGCAGATGAGGTTAGTAGGTATTTTAAAGATAAGGTTTACAAAACCAAGATACCGCGTAGTGTTAGGATAGGTGAATCTCCCAGTTATGGGAAACCAGTTGTATATTATTCTCCAGATAGTAGTGGAGCGGTGTCTTATATGGAGTTAGCAAAGGAGGTGTTAAGA
>JAGHAJ010000011.1 GCA_021161545.1 Synergistota bacterium
CTTTTGCCCCTTCAGGAAACTTCATACTCACATAGAAACCTATCTCCTTAATGATACCATCCTCGATGAGAATTGTATCCCCAACCCTTGCAAGATTTGAGAGATCACCAGTTACAATCTCCCCAAGGTTTTTCAATACAACAAAAGCCACTACACATCCCTCCTCCGCAATGGAAGGGTCATACAACGCGGCCCTCCCCTACCTCTCACAAGTTCAGAACCATGTATATCTATAACCTCTATGCCGTTATCACGGAGCACAGCATTGGTAACTTCGTTTCTGCTGTAGGTAACTACCACCCCGGGCGCCACTGCCAGTGTATTTGTACCGTCATTCCATTGCTCCCTTGCCGCTATGGACTCATCGCCTCCACCGGTATAGACAAATCTTATATTATCAACATCCAAAGCTTTCTTCAAGCCACTTTTTATATCGGGTAGCTCCTTTATAGATATCTCCCATCCCTTTGAAGGTGTCAGCTCATACACCTTCATATTGTCTATCACCTCAGGATAGACCACAAAGACCCTCCTATCCACAATAGTGAATACCGTATCAAGGTGCATAAATGTGCGCTTTTTGGGGATTTCCACAGCAAAAACCCTTTTTAAGTTACCATCCTTAAAGAAACGCCTACTTACCCTCTCCACTGTTGCAGGTGTAGTCCTCTCGCCACACCCTATTATAACTGTCTCCCCATTTAATACAAGCACATCTCCACCCTCTATAAAGTAGGGATGTGTATCCTTAGGACTGTCTCCAAACCAAAGGGATGTCCCCTCAAACCGCTTATGATGCTTAAATATGAAGTAAAGGTATAGTGTTTCCCTCATTCTGGCGAGGTATTTCATACTGCTGACTATAGCCTTATTCCCGACAACAGCAGAAGGGTCCCTCATAAAATACATGTTGGGAAGGGGTCTTATATAAAAGCCATCTTCCTCTCTCATCATTGCAACAAGTCCAAGCCCTTTTAATTTCACGTCTTTCTTCCTTAAACCACCTATAAGGACATCAACAAGCTCAGTAGAGGATAGCTCCTCCAAGAAGTCACGCAGGTAAGTGCTCGTGCGTGGGTTAAACATCTCAAGCATCACTACCCTCTTTATCAGCTCCTCTTTTACCCCTTCATCCTGCAAAACATCTTTTAGGAGGTCTTCCACATAAAGCACTTCCACCCCTCTATCGCTCAGGACCTTTGCAAAGTTATCGTGTTCCTTTTGTGCCTCCTTCAACCATGGAACGTCGTCAAAGAGCAGTTCACCCATGTTGTGCACCGTGATACCCAGAAGTTCCCTGCCAGGCTTGTGCAACATTACAACTTCAAGTTGGCCATACTCCGAAGTGACACTCAGCATCCATACCCCTCCTTATAAATAAAGCCCCCAGAGTGCTGGGGGCTTGTTTCCACACCACAAAGAGAGTCTATGGCCAGAAGCCTCTTACCTTTGTAGCCTCCACCACTCTGCTTACTGCAAGCACATAGTCTGCTGTTCTCATGTCTATGTCGTGTCTCTTTGCAATTTCCAGTATGTCATTGAAGCTCTTCACCATTATCCTCTCAAGTCTATCATAAACCTCTTCCTCTGTCCACCACAATCCCATCCTACCCTGTACCCACTCAAAGTAGGACACTGTAACCCCGCCAGCATTTGTAAGGATATCAGGAACTAAGAAGACTCCATTCTTGTGGAGTATCTTATCTGCTTCCGGAGTGGTAGGACCATTTGCGAGCTCTGCAACCATCTTTGCCTTGACTTTATCGGCATTATCCTTGGTAATCTGGTCCTCCAACGCGGCTGGCACAAGTATATCGCACTCAAGCTCAAGAAGATCTTCGTTGGTGATATTTTCACTACCGGGATAGTTTATAACAGAACCCGTCTCTCTCTTGTGTTTGAGAACATCGTCGGGGTCAAGACCATCTTTCTTCAGTATGCCACCTTTCGAGTCACTTACAGCAATAATTGTGTATCCAAGTTCATCGTGCAGGAGCTTCGCTGCAAAGTAACCAGCATTTCCATAACCCTGAATGGCTACTGTGACCTTCCCCGTGAGCTTCAGGTATTTTGCTGCCTCTCTGATGGTGTACATACCACCTTTTGCAGTGGCATCTCCTCTACCCTCAGAACCACCTATGTTGATTGGCTTTCCCGTATATGCAGAAGGTTCACTCCACCCTTTGACCTTCTCGTAGGTATCCACAAACCATGCCATTACTTGAGGGTTCGTATATACATCCGGAGCTGGTATATCTATGTCTGTGCCCATAAACCTGGATATCCCAAGAGCATACGCCCTGGAAAGCCTCTCTAATTCAGATTGAGACATCTCCTTTGGATTACAGGCAATACCTCCTTTTCCACCACCATACGGAATACCAACTGTTGCACACTTGAATGTCATCCACGCAGAGAGTGCCATAACCTCTTCCAGTGTCACATTGGGGTGATACCTCACTCCACCTTTGTATGGACCACGTGCATTGTTGTGGTGAGAACGGTATGCAGTGAATACCTTTACCTTACCGTTGTCCATCTTAACGGGTAAATGAAGCGTAAGAACTTCTTTCGGATACTTTATCGCCTCAATTATATCCGGCTCAACATCCAAATAAGGTTTTGCTGATTCTATTTGTCTCAATACTATCTCAAAAGGATTGTCTTTGCCTGCCAATTTAATCAACCTCCTTTAGGTTTTTGAAGAACTCTTTCTAAGCTCTTCAATCTCTCAGAAATTTTACCCACTCACCCCCTTTCAATTACCTCTCCGCTACCAGTTTGTACCCCTCTTCAAACGCTTTTCTGTTCATCTCCTGCGTCCCATCAGGCACCTTCTTCAGCATCGTCTCTTTTATGGCATCCATCGGCACAATGTCTCTTATAAAGTAACTCAAGGCTCCAAGCGCAACCATGTTTGCAACTATGGTCTTACCTGTCTTCTTTTCAGCAGTCTCCGTGAGTGGTAAAGGGTGCACATTGTTCCCTTTCACAAAGTCCTTCACATAGAAAGTATCAACAATGACTATGCCCTCAGGCTTCACATCATCTATGTATGTGTCATATGCCTCCTGACTCATGGCAACAAAGACATCTGGACTCGTAACCTTGGGATAATCTATTTCACCCTCTCCTATTACAACCTCTGCCTTGCTTGCACCTCCCCTGGACTCCGGCCCATAAGACTGCGTTTGAACAGCATTCTTACCGGCACGCAGAACAGCAGCTTCTCCCAATATCACAGACATCAGGATAGAACCCTGTCCCCCATAGCCTGCTATTCGCACCTCAAATCTGTCTGCCAATTAACTCCCCTCCTCGTTATCTGCTTATCCAC
>JAGHAJ010000163.1 GCA_021161545.1 Synergistota bacterium
GAGCAATGTATGTAGGACTGTTCGGTTTAATTGCTGCAGTTGGGTTATCCAATCTCCAGTTCGTTAACCTGAATAACTCGAGAAACTTGTTCATACTCGGTCTGGCGCTCTTTAGTGGTCTCACCTTTCCTGCATATTTCAATGCACACCCAATCCACTGGGGAGCCTCCGGAACACTCACTGGGACCCTTGGAGATATCGCCCAGACTATCCTAACAACAGGCATGGCAGTCTCCGCATTCATTGCAATGGCACTGGATAACTGGCTACCAGGCGCAACACGCGAGGAAAGAGGCCTCGCTGTCTGGGAGAGAGAAGCAACAGAAGAAGCATGGATTGAAGCAGAAAAAGAGTGGGCAAAGATGAAAGTAGGAGAGGAGAGAAAGTTAGAAGGTTTCGAAGGCTCTCAAAGTTAGCCATAGACATATAATAGAAAAGTGATATAAAGGGGCCTACCTGAGCCCCTTTATATTTTATAAGGAGCAATCACACATGTGGCAAAAAATCAAGAAAGTTATATGGTGGACATTCATAGTCGCTTATGTAGTAATTACCATTTATCTCTTATATAATGTGGGGAATCCCCATTCGCTTCTCAGATACTTCATAAAGGACACATCCTATGACCTGTATATCACACTTGCATTCGCATTCTCCATGTCCCTAATCAGCTTCTTTACATCTCTAATAAAGGAAAATCGCGATTACAGAGAACTAATAGAGAATAACATAGACTACATAAGAGAACTAAGAAGAAAAAAATGGACAGATGAACAAATCGCAGAGTCCATCCTTCAAGCACTCGGGAGCAGAGAAGGCTTTCATCACAGGTATGCAAGAAGAAAGTTGGTTCTATTCCTATCAAAGGTAAAATAAGGTGATCAAATGGGTACAAACCAGCTAATTCTTGGTGCTATCCTTATAGGAGGAATGCTATTTTTCTATTGGTTCAAACAGAGCGACAGAAAAAAGATACTTTCAATGTTCCCAAAGGAACAGATAGTAGCCTACACACACGGTGTAAAGTGTTTCGGACTACAATCTGAACCGGGGAAAATCAAGGAATCATCTGGAAGCATACTCTTATTGAAGGACAGTATATTTTACAAAGATAGATTCGGCAAAAGAGAAATACACATACCAAAGGAAGAGCTACTGTCAATTGTGGTCACAGACAACCACAAAGGAGAGCCAACCTACCAGAAGTGCCTGGCCTTTTATTTCAGGGATAATTATGATAGAATAGAAAGGGTTGCTTTCATCATACCACATCCAAAGCAATGGGTAGATATTATAAAACGAACCTTCGACAAAGATATCCCAATAAAAGAAGAACTGTGGTAAAGGAGAGTGAGGACTATGCATATTACCATTATAGTATACCACCACCCCTACTCATACGAAGATATGGACACAGCGGTAAACATCTTAAGAGCACTAAGAGAAGAGGAACACAAATGCACACTTATGCTATTCATGGATGCAGTTACTGCCGCAAATAAGGAAATAAAACCTCCAAAGTACGACAGAAATATAGCTGAGAAATTGCAAGACCTAATGAACAAAGGCGTAAATATTATAGTATGCGGTTCATGCACACAATACAGGGGTGTTAGTAAGGCAGAGCTCTTAGAAAATGTGTCACTGGGTGGCCTCTCAACCTTAGGAGAAGTTATAAAGAACAGTGACAGGGTAATAAACATAGGATGGTGAGGTGAGAAGATTGGGAGAAAAAACCATTACTATAATATCCAGACATAGTCCCATGGGAACATCCACTGTGCACGAGGCATTCAGAGCAAGCATTGGTTGCAGCAGTGAAAATAAGAACATAAACTTGGTCCTGGTTGAAGACAGCGTCTTTGCCTTACTAAAGCCCATAAAAGACAGAAATCCAATAGATATACCATCTCTGGAGAGATACTTCCTGAGCTTACAGGAGTTTGGAATAAATCTACTTATACATAAGCCATCATTTAAGGAGAGGATAAACCCTGATAAAGATGAACTTTTGCCATATGGAAAGCTTATCTCAGACAAAGAGCTTACACAACTTATAAGAAAAAGCGATTCCATCCTCTTATTTTAGGAAGAGAGGGGGCAGAAACTTATGGAAACACTCTTTATACTAAAGGCATCACCCTACAATAACGGTTATAGCACAATTCTCAACTACATACTTCAGGGTGATAGTATAGTACTCATTCAAGATGCAGTTATAGGTGCAAAGGCTGCTCCGACAGAGCTTAAGGAAAAACTCAAAAAGCTTAGAGAAAAAGATATACCTATATACGTACTGAAAGAAGACCTGCTTTTAAGAAATATCCAGAACATAGAAGATGGATTCAAGGAAATTACCTATAAAGAACTGGCAAAGCTTATAGTTGAACACAAAAGGGTAGTATCATAGAATTTAGGGGGTCTAAACATGCGGATTACCGTGTATGACGTACAACGATGTATCGGATGCGGTAGTTGTACGTTTGCATGTGCAAGGAGAGCAGGAAATGGTGGATTAAGTAACACAGCTATCGCTGTAAGGTCATCCGGTGGAATAAGTAAAGGCTTCAGCGTTATCGTCTGTCGAGCGTGCCCTGACCCACCGTGTGCAAAAGTGTGTCCCACAAACGCCTTGATACCGAGAAAGGGTGGAGGGGTCATACTAAATCCTGCCAAGTGTATTGGATGTAAAAATTGTCAGGAAGCCTGTCCAATTGGAGCAGTATTTTGGAATGAAGAAATAAACAAGCCTGTAATATGCGTCCATTGCGGATATTGCGTTGAGTTCTGCCCTCATGGAGTATTAAGAATGGAAGATAGCGAGGTGGAAGCACATGCTAAGTGACAGCAAACTCTCAAGAGTCTTATATATAGACCTCAGCAAAAAGAAATTCTGGATTAAAGATAGACAAGACATCTTCTCTAAATATATAGGAGGAACAGGCGTTGCAATAAAGCTA
>JAGHAJ010000238.1 GCA_021161545.1 Synergistota bacterium
GAGGTATGGTATGAGTTACATTAGCAGTGGTTATAAACATAACCTCTGATAGGTCAAAAGGTACTTCAAGATAGTGGTCACTAAAAGCAGAATTTTGCTCAGGGTCAAGAGCCTCAAGAAGGGCAGCTGCAGGGTCTCCCCTAAAGTCAACACCTATCTTGTCTACTTCATCCAACAAAAAAACCGGGTTTTTCGTTCCTGCCTGCTTTATCTTTTGTATTATCCTGCCAGGCATAGCACCTATGTATGTCCTTCTATGTCCCCTAATTTCTGCCTCATCCCTGACACCCCCAAGGGAAAATTGCACAAACTTCCTGCCGAGCGCTCTCGCTATAGACCTACCCAAGGATGTCTTCCCAACACCCGGAGGCCCCACAAAGCATATAATCTGTCCTTTCATCTTACTGGACAGCTTTCTCGTTGCAAGATATTCAAGAATTCTCTCTTTTACCTTTTCAAGTCCATAATGGTCCTCTTTTAAAACTTTCTCCACTTCATCTATGTCGAGTCTATCTCTTGTCCTCTTAACCCAAGGCAGGGAAATTAACCACTCTATGTACGTCCTTACCACAGTAGCCTCTGCAGAAACATAGGGCATTTTCTGTAATCTGCCAAGCTCCTGCAATGCCTTTTTCTTCGCAACTGCCGGCATCTTTGCTTTTTTTATCTTTTCCCTGTATTCCTCTATTTCCCTCTCTTGTTCCCCTTGTTCTCCAAGCTCTTTCTGAATGGCATGAAGTTGCTCCCTTAGATAATACTCTTTTTGGGTCTTTCCAAGCTTCCCTTTAACCTCTTCGTGTATCTTCTTCTCAACCTCTAATATCTCTACCTCTCTAACAAGTATTTCCAGTATCTTCCTGAGCCTTTCAGAAGGCGCCAAGGTTTCCAGTATAGACTGCTTCTCCGGCAATTTTAATATCATATGAGAGGCTATCACATCCGCAAGTTGCCCCGGATTATCTATATTGCTCACAGCTATAGCTGTCTCTGGTGGCACCTTGGGATGCAAACGTACATACTTGTCAAACTCATTTATCACATCCCTCATGAGAGCTTCAAGTTCAGGTGTAAGAGGCTCTGTAATAGAGACGCCGCTTATCTGCACTTCAAAAAACTTTGTTATACCAACATACTGTTCTATTTTAACTCTGTTTATTCCCTCCACAAGCACCTTAACAGTACCATCAGGCAACTTCAGCATCTGCAATATCTGACACAATGTCCCTATTCTGTATATATCATCTATAGTAGGTTCATTTATAGCCGGATCCTTTTGAGCAGAAACAACCAAAAGCTTACCTTTCATGGTAGCATCTTCTAATGCGTTAAGAGATTTCGGTCTCCCAACAAACAGAGGTATTACCATATGTGGAAAAACAACTACATCTCTAACAGGCAATAAAGGTGCTATCTTGCCCTCCAATTTACCCTCCATAACTAAGCAACCCTCTCTCTAAGGGTAATTTCTATCTTCCCGGATTCCCCCTCAAGTATGGGGTCTGCCTTTCTCTTTATAACATCTTCCGTAATGATACACCTCTTAACGCCATTTATGGAAGGTAGCTTAAACATGATATCCAACATCGCCTCTTCCAGCACAGACCTCAGCCCACGCGCACCAGTTTTTCTATTCATGGCCTCCTTGGCCACAGCCCTCAGTGCATCATCTGTAAAAACGAGCTCCACATCCTCCATATCAAAATACTTTTTATACTGTTTAACGAGAGAGTTTTTAGGCTTCTTCAGTATTTCTACGAGGGAATCTTCACTAAGAGCATCAAGAGTAGCAACAACCGGAAGCCTACCAACAAACTCAGGTATAAAACCATATTCCAAAAGGTCCTCTGGCAGGATATTTTGCAGAATCTCTCCTATCTTGCGTTCCTTTCTCTCAGCAACATCACCACCAAATCCCACAACATTCTTACCCATTCTACGTTCTATGATATCCTCAAGCCCATCAAAGGCACCACCACAAATAAAGAGTATATTCTCCGTATTTATCTGAATATACTCCTGATGAGGATGTTTCCTGCCCCCCTGTGGAGGTACATTCGCAATAGTCCCCTCCAGTATCTTCAGGAGTGCCTGTTGTACACCTTCACCAGAAACATCTCTCGTTATAGATGGAGAATCACTCTTTCTCGCTATCTTATCCACCTCATCTATGTATATAATCCCTTTTTCCGCCCTTTCAACATCGTAATCTGTAGCTTGCAAGAGTCTTACAAGGATATTTTCTACATCTTCACCTACATACCCTGCTTCTGTAAGGGATGTTGCATCCGCAATAGCGAACGGTACATCTAGTATCTTGGCAAGAGTTCTTGCCAGAAGTGTTTTACCAGAGCCCGTAGGACCTATCAAAAGAATATTACTTTTCTGTATTTCCACATCATTACTCCTCATACTACTGTAATTTATACGTTTGTAGTGATTATACACAGCAACGGAAAGTATCTTTTTCGCACTTTCTTGTCCAACAACATAACCATCAAGCATCTTTTTTATTTCCTCGGGTTTAGGAAGATTCAAAATGCTTCCACTTAGACCTTCAAGCCTAAATTCCTCATCGAGTATCTCCTTACACAGATTTACACACTCATCACATATATACACACCAGGGCCAGCTATAAGCTTCCTTACCTCGTTCTGTGTTCTCCCACAGAACGAACACCTCAATAGTCTCTTCCCCTGCCCCCTATTTATAACCCTTTTAGAGCCACCATTACCTGCCGCCATATAAAATCAACCCCTCTTTTGTATTACTTCATCAACGATACCATACTCTCTTGCCATCTCAGCCGTCATATAAAAATCCCTCTCTGTATCCTTCTCAACCTCACCAAGTGGCTTTCCTGTATGCTCTGCAAGTATCTCATTTAGAAGCCTCTTTATCCGCAAGATTTCCCTCGCCTGAATGTCAACATCTGTTGCTTGCCCTTGCGCACCTCCCAGCGGTTGATGTATCATTATCCTACTATGTGGCAAAGTATACCTTTTACCTTTAGTCCCAGCAGCAAGTAATAATGCCGCCATACTTGCCGCCTGCCCTATACATATGGTAGAAATTTCAGACTTTATGTATTGCATTGTATCATATATCGCAAGACCAGCAGTAACTTCTCCACCAGGACTATTTATATAGAGATGAATGGTCTTAGACGGATCTTCTGCCTCCAAAAACAACATCTGGGCAACAACCAGGTTGGCAACTGCATCATTTATCTCTGAGCCTATAAACACTATCCTGTCTTTCAAAAGCCGAGAATAAAGGTCATACTCCCTTTCACCCCTACCACTACGCTCTATCACTATCGGTACCAACATTACCGTCATCCTCCTCTTTCATATTTTCAGAAACCTTTTCCGCCACAAGCTCAGAGGCATCAACTATCCACCTCCAACTATTCTCCCTTTTCAAACTATCCAAGAGCTTCCTTCTCATTATGTAATTTGTTTTATATACCCTTCTAATAGTAGCAACATCTTTATCAAATTCCTTCGCAATAGCGTGTAACTCTCTCTCATACTCCTCATCAGAAACCTCTATCCCCTCTTTCTCAGCCACATAATCTAATATCAACTGAGTTAATATTCTCTCTCTTGCACGTTCCTTAAAATCCTCATCCATCTTATCAGCATTTTTCTCATACACTTTCATATAGGTATCCCTATCTACACCCATACGCTCCCATCTATCCACCTCATCCTCCTTAACTTGCTCTTTCTCTTGCTCTATCATGGCTTCTGGAATATCAACAGAAACCCTTCCTTTCAATATCGAAAATAGCTTATCTTCTTTAAACGCTCGCTTCTGCTTCTCTAGTTCCAATTCTAATCCTTTCCTCACATGCTTGTAAAACTCATCCGTTGTTTCAAACCCAAACATAGAGATAAAGCCAGCATCCACATCCGGCAGCCTTTTCTGAAGTATGTCATTTACTTTAACCCAACAGTGTGCCTTTTTACCTGCTATTTCCCTATTAGCAAAGTCTTCTGGTATGTCCACATCGTAAGATTTCTCCTCACCTTTCTTCATACCCAAAAGGTGACTTCCAAAAAACACAGAATCCTCACTAACATCTATAAGCGCCTCTTTTTCCTCATAGGTCTTGTCTACAACATTTACAGAAATCTTGTATTCCACACTAACAAAAAGCCCATCTTTTACTTCATCCTCGCTGGCAGAAACAAAAGAGGCATACTTCTCCTGCAAGTCATGAACCGCCTTCTCCACCATATCATCTGTAATTTTCCACTTCTCCGGGTCAAAAGGTATCTCTATACCCTTATAATCGACATCTATCTGAGGTCTTTTCCAACCAGCAACCTTAAAGACAA